>NZ_JBBBEM010000115.1:0-8034 GCF_037154035.1 Kineococcus sp. G2
GCCGGCCGCCGCGGCGCAGCGCGGCGGCCGGCCCGGTGGCGGATCAGTCGGGCACGTAGTCGAAGGTGTCCGGGTTCGGGCCGGTGCGGCCCTCCTCGCCCTTGTCCAGGGCGCCGATCGCGACCACGTCCTCGCCCGAGAGCTCGAAGTCGAACAGGGCGAAGTTCTCCTCGATGCGCGCCGGCGTCGTCGACTTGGGGAAGACGATGTCGCCGCGCTCCACGTGCCAGCGCAGCACCACCTGCGCGGGGGTCCTGCCGTACCGCTGCGCGATCTCCGTGATGACGGGGTCGCCGAGGACGGCGCCCTGCGCGATGGGCGACCACGCCTCCACCGCGATCTGGTGCTCCGCGCCCGCCCGGCGCACCTCGTCGTTCGTGAAGTACGGGTGCACCTCGATCTGGTTGACCGCGGGCACGACGGTCGTCTCGTCGAGCAGCCGGCGCAGGTGGTGCGGCTGGAAGTTCGACACGCCGATCGAGCGCAGCCGGCCGTCGGCGTGCGCCTCCTCCAGCACCCGCCAGGTGGAGGCGAAGTCCCCGCCGTACCGGGTGGGCAGGGGCCAGTGGATGAGGAACAGGTCCAGGTAGTCGGTCTCCAGCGCCGACAGGGACTCGTCGATCGCGCGCCGGGCGGCGTCCGGCTCGTGGAAGCCGTTGTTCAGCTTGCTGGTGATCCAGACGTCCTCGCGCGCCAGGCCGGCGTCGCGCACGCCCTGGCCGACCTCCTTCTCGTTGCCGTACATCTCGGCGGTGTCGATGTGCCGGTAGCCGACCTCCAGGGCCCGGCGCACGGCCTGCGCGGTCTCGGCGGGCTCGATCTGGAACACGCCGAAGCCCAGCTGCGGGATCTCGCGGCCGTCGTTGAGCGTGATCGTGGGCACTGCCACGGGGCTCCTCCTCGTCGACCGGACCCGTGGCCCGGTCTCGTCGTCCGGTGCTGTCGCGCAACACGCTGGCCCCGGTTGCGCGGGCGCGCCAGCGGAACCTGCCGTAGGGTCCGGGCCATGGGGTTGAAGACCTTCATCGAGGGCTGGCCGGTCTACCGGCAGCTCACGGGCGACGACCCGCTGGGGCGCGGTGCCGCGTCGCAGTCGAAGCGGTCCGCGGCGCTGACGCCGCGCACGGCCACCGCCGACCGGGTCGCGAAGTCCGTGTGCCCGTACTGCGCCGTCGGCTGCGGCCAGCGCGTCTACGTCAAGGACGAGCGCGTGACCGCGATCGAGGGCGACCCCGACAGCCCGCACTCGCGCGGCCGGCTGTGCCCCAAGGGCGCAGCCAGCGAGCAGCTCGTCAACGGCGACCAGCGGGTGACGACGGTCAAGTACCGCGCCCCCTTCGCCACCGAGTGGTCCGACCTCGACCTCGACACGGCGATGGACATGATCACCGACCGGGTGATCGAGGCCCGCCGGCGCGGCTGGGAGGACGAGGACGGCAAGGGCAACAAGCTCAACCGCACTCGCGGGATCGCCAGCCTGGGTGGCGCCACGCTGGACAACGAGGAGAACTACCTCATCAAGAAGCTCTTCACCGCGATGGGCGCCATCCAGGTGGAGAACCAGGCCCGCATTTGACACTCCGCCACGGTGCCCGGTCTGGGTGCCTCGTTCGGTCGCGGTGGGGCCACCGGTGACCTGCAGGACCTGAGCAACGCCGACGTCATCGTCATCCAGGGCTCGAACATGGCCGAGTGCCACCCGGTCGGGTTCCAGTGGGTGATGGAGGCGAAGGCGCGCGGGGCCAAGGTCATCCACATCGACCCCCGCTTCACGCGCACCAGCGCGCTCGCGGACACGTACGTGCCGATCCGCAGCGGCACGGACATCGTGTTCCTCGGGGCGATCATCAACCGCGTCCTCACCCAGGAGCGGGACTTCCGCGAGTACGTCCTGAACTACACGAACGCCTCGTGGATCATCAGCGAGGACTTCCGGGACACCGAGGACCTCGACGGGCTGTTCTCCGGGTTCGACCCCGAGACCCGCTCCTACGACACCGACTCGTGGCAGTACGCCGGCTCCGAGGAGCACGGTGACGAGGAGGAGGAGACCGAGCGCTCCTCCGACAGCGAGACGGGGCAGTCGATGGGGTCCGGCGGCGCGCCCGTGGACCACCAGGACATCCAGCGCGACGAGACGCTGCAGGACCCGCGCACGGTCTGGCAGATCCTCAAGCGCCACTTCGCCCGCTACACCCCGGAGATGGTCGCCGAGGTCTGCGGCGTGCCCACCGACGTCTTCGACGACGTCGCCGAGGCGTGGATCTCCAACTCCGGCCGTGAGCGGACCGGCGCACTGGTCTACAGCGTCGGCTGGACGCAGCGCGGCACGGGCGTGCAGTACATCCGCACCGGCGCCATCCTCCAGCTGCTGCTGGGCAACATGGGCCGCCCCGGTGGCGGCATCATGGCGCTGCGCGGGCACGCCAGCATCCAGGGGTCCACGGACATCCCGACGCTGTACAACCTGCTGCCCGGCTACCTGCAGATGCCGCACGCCGAGCGGCACCCCGACCTGCAGACGTACGTCGACAGCATCAAGGGCAAGAACCAGAAGGGCTTCTGGGGCAACGCGGACGCCTACACGGTGAGCCTGCTGAAGGCGTACTTCGGCGACGCGGCGACGGAGGAGAACGACTACCTCTTCGACCAGCTGCCGCGCATCAACGGCGACCACGGCACCTACGGCCAGGTCATGGACATGATCGCCGGCGGGAAGATCTTCGGGTACTTCCTGCTGGGGCAGAACCCCGCGGTCGGTTCGGCCAACGGCCGCGCCCAGCGCCTGGGCATGGCCAACATCGACTGGCTCGTGGTCCGCGACCTCGTGATGATCGAGAGCGCCACCTTCTGGAAGGACTCCCCGGAGGTCGGCACCGGCGAGATCGTGCCGGAGGAGTGCCGCACCGAGGTGTTCTTCCTGCCCGCCGCCACCCACGTGGAGAAGGAGGGCACCTTCACCCAGACGCAGCGGCTGCTGCAGTGGCGGGAGAAGGCCGTGGAGTCCCCGGACGACGCGCGCAGCGAGCTGTGGTTCTTCTACCACCTGGGCCGCAGGATGCGGGAGAAGCTGGCCGGCTCGACCGACCCGCGCGACCGCCTCCTGTTCGACATGACGTGGGACTACCCGGTGCACGGCGAGCGCGACGAACCCGATGCGCACGCGGTGCTCAAGGAGATCAACGGCTACGACGTCACCACCGGCGAGCTGCTGCCCGGGTACACCGCCCTCAAGGCCGACGGCACCACCTCCAGCGGGTGCTGGATCTACTCGGGCGTGTACGCCGACGGCGTGAACCAGGCCGCGCGCCGCAAGCCCGGGCGCGAGCAGTCCCTGCACGCCCCCGAGTGGGGCTGGGCGTGGCCGATGAACCGCCGGGTCCTCTACAACCGCGCCTCGGCCGACCCCGACGGCAAGCCGTGGAGCGAGCGCAAGGCGCTGGTGTGGTGGGACGAGGACGCCGGGAAGTGGGTCGGCGACGACGTGCCCGACTTCGAGGCCACCAAGGCGCCGTCGTACCGGCCGCCGGAGGGCGCCACGGGCGTGGAGGCCCTCGCGGGCGACGACCCCTTCGTCATGCAGTCCGACGGCAAGGGCTGGCTCTTCGCGCCCAAGGGCGTCGTCGACGGCCCGCTGCCGGCGCACTACGAGCCCGGTGAGTCGCCGTTCCGCAACACCGTCTACACCCAGCAGCAGAACCCGGCGCGGGTCATCTACACCAACCACCTCGACGAGGTGCACCCCAGCCCGCCCGAACCCGGCAGCGAAGTGTTCCCGTACGTGTGGGTGACCTCGCGGCTCACCGAGCACCACACCGCCGGGGGCATGAGCCGCTTCCTGCCGTACCTGTCGGAGCTGCAGCCGGCGCTGTTCATGGAGGTCTCGCCCGAGCTGGCCGCCGAGCGCGGCCTGGAGCACCTGGGGTGGGCGCACGTCGTCACCGCGCGAGCCGTGGTGGAGGCGCGCGTCATGGTCACCGACCGCCTGGCCCCGCTGAAGATCCAGGACCGCGTGGTGCACCAGGTGTGGCTGCCGTACCACTGGGGCTCGGGGGGCCTGACGACCGGTGACGTCGTCAACGACCTCGCGCACATGACGGTGGACCCGAACGTGCACATCCAGGAGTTCAAGGCCGGCACGTGCGACGTCGTCCCCGGCCGCCGGCCGCAGGGGCGCGCCGCGCTCGACCTCGTCGACGAGTACCGCCTGCGCGGCGGGGTGACGATGGCCACCGGCAGCGTCGCCGTCACCCAGCAGTACCTGGACGGGGAGATGGACCGCGGCGAGCAGGCCGTGGCCGGCGGGACCGCCGCGGGCACGGGGGAGGACCACAGCCTGATCGAGAAGGTGCTCTCGGTCCGCCACGAGATCCGCTCCGCGCCCGGCCGGCCCGAGCAGCACGGCGTCGACGGCAAGCAGCTGGTGATCGGCCAGGGCCCGAGGGAACGGGAGCGCGAGCAGCGCGAGGGTGGCGGTCCGCACGGTGCGGGCGCCGAGGGTGACGAGCAGGGGAGGGACGGCCGGTGATCTCGGCGAACAGCCTGTCCGGGCGGCTGGACGACCCGGCCCGCGACGCGGGGCACGTCGACGCGCCCCCGCGCAAGGGGTTCTTCACCGACACCTCGGTGTGCATCGGCTGCAAGGCCTGCGAGGTGGCGTGCAAGGAGTGGAACGCGGTGCCGGAGGACGGCATCGACCTGCTCGGCATGTCGTACGACAACACCGGCGGCCTCGGGGCCGACTCCTGGCGCGCGGTGGCCTTCGTCGAGCAGTCCCGCCCGGTGGGGAACCAGACCGCGCCGTTCACCTCGGCGGTCACCGGCCGGGGTTCCGAGCGGCTGCAGCAGGGCACCGTCGCCGCCGGGCTGGACGTGTTCGAGGAGGCGTCCCGGCTGGGCACCGGGGTTCCCGGCGGCCAGCCGGTCGCCGACGTCGCCGCCCGCGAGTCCGGCGGGTGCGGCTCCGGCGGTTCCGGCGGGTGCGGTTGCGACGGTGGTGCCGGCGCCGCGGCGCCGGGGACGGTCGGTGAGCGGGGGACCGCCGAGGCGGCGGACGAGGGCGGGCAGTTCCTGGGCATGCCCGGGATGCTGGCGCCCGCCGCGCTGCCCGACCGCGACGGCCGGCAGGCGGTGCGCTGGCTGATGATGTCCAACGTCTGCAAGCACTGCACCCACGCCGCCTGCCTGGACGTGTGCCCCACCGGTTCGCTGTTCCGCACCGAGTTCGGCACCGTCGTCGTGCAGGAGGACATCTGCAACGGCTGCGGGTACTGCGTCTCCGCCTGCCCCTACGGCGTCATCGACAAGCGCGAGGAGGACGGCCGGGCCTGGAAGTGCACGCTGTGCTACGACCGCCTGCGCGACGACGAGACGCCCGCCTGCGCGAAGGCGTGCCCCACCGAGTCCATCCAGTACGGCGACCTCGACGAGCTGCGCGAGCGCGCCGAGCGGCGCCGGCAGCAGCTGCACGACGTCGGCGTCACCGAGGCGCGCCTGTACGGGCACGACCCCGAGGACGGTGTCGGCGGCGACGGGGCGTTCTTCCTGCTCCTCGACGAGCCGGAGGTGTACGGCCTGCCGCCGGACCCGGTCGTCACCACCCGGGACCTGCCGTCGATGTACAAGCACATGGCGGTGGCGGCGGGCGCGATGGTCCTGGGCGTCGTCGCGGCGGCGGTGGGACGTCGATGAGCGAGCAGCCGCAGCTGAAGGGTTTCCAGGGGCACGAGGACCCCCGCCCGTCGCAGGCCACCCCCCACCAGCCCGGTTCCGCGCACGAGCCCGGCACCGATCCGGTGGGCGGCCAGGCCGCGCGCATGTGGAACGCGGGCATGGGGCGGCGCAGCGGGGGCGCGAAGGGCGGCAAGCGCCGGCGCGGTGACGTGAACGCGGTGGTGCCCGACGCGGAGTTCCGCTCCTACTACGGCCGCGCGGTCCTCAAACCGCCGGTGTGGACGCACGAGATCGCCTACTACCTGTTCACCGGCGGCCTGGCCGCGGGGTCCTCCATGCTGGGTGCGGTCGCCGCGCTGCGCGGCGACGTCGCGGCCCGTCGCGGGCTGCGCCTGACGGCGCTGGGAGCCGTGGGCGCCAGCGCCTACTTCCTCATCGCCGACCTGGGCCGGCCCGAGCGCTTCTACAACATGCTGCGCGTCGCCAAACCGACCTCGCCGATGTCCGTGGGCACCTGGATCCTGTCCGCGTACGGGCCGCTGGCCGGGGCCGCGGCCGTCTCCGAGGTCGCTCCGCTGCTGCCGCGCCGCGGGGTGTTCCGCCCGGTGCGCTGGGTCGCCGGTCCCGCCGGAGCCGTCGCCGGCGCGGGGGCCGCCCTGACCGCCCCGCTGCTGGCCACCTACACGGCGGTGCTGTTCGCCGACACCGCCGTGCCGAGCTGGCACGAGCCGTACCGGGAGCTGCCGTTCCTCTTCGCCGGCAGCGCACTGGCCAGCGGCGCCGGGGCCGGGATGCTGCTCGCACCGCTCGCCCAGGCCGGCACCGCCCGCTCGGCCGCCGTCATCGGCGCCGGCGTCGAACTGGCCGCCGGGCACCGCGTGGAGAACGGTCACGGTCTGGTCAGCGAGCCGTTCCACCAGGGCCGGCCGGGCCGGTTCCTCAAGGCCGCCCGCGCCCTCACCGTCGCGGGCGCCGCCGGTGCCCTGCTCGGGCGCCGTTCCCGGCTGCTGTCCGCCGCAGCAGGCGCCAGCCTCCTGGTGGGCTCGCTGCTGACGCGCGTGGCGGTCTTCGAGGCCGGGGTCGCGTCCACGAAGGACCCCAAGTACGTCGTCGTGCCGCAGCGCGAGCGCCTGCGGGACCGCGGCGCGCTCGCGCACGAGGAGCACCGCCCCGAGGACGAGGGCGCGCAGCCGGAGCGCGCGCAGGAGATCCGCACCTAGCGACACCCGGGAGGAACCGTGGCCTTCAAGGCACCCGACCAGATCGCCGTCGCCGCCGTGGCGGCGGGCGAGAAGAAGGCGCACCTGAGCGTCGGCAAGCTCCTCGTCGGCGGGTTCCTCGCCGGCGCCTACATCGGCATCGCCGGCCTGCTGGCCGTGGACGTCAGCGCAGGGATGGACCGCGCCATCTGGGGCGGCTCCATCACGCTGGTCACCGGCGCCGTCTTCAGCCTCGGCCTGATCCTCGTCCTCATCGCCGGTTCCGAACTGCTCACCGGCAACATGGCGCTCGTGCCGCTGGCGCTGATGCGCCGCAAGGCCAGTTGGGGGCTGCTGCTGCGCAACTGGGGGTTGGTGCTCCTCGGCAACCTCGTCGGCGCCCTCTTCGTCGCCTACTTCCTCGCGGTGCAGACCGGGGTGATCGGCGGCCCGGACGCCGCCGACGGCACCACGGCCGCGACCACCTTCGAGCGGCTGTCGTCCATCGCCTCCGGCAAGGCCCTCGCCGAGAGCAACCTCGAGGTGTTCCTGCGCGCCATCGGCTGCAACTGGCTGGTGTGCCTGGCGGTGTGGATGTCCCTGGCGGCGGAGGACATCGCCGGCAAGATCCTGGCGATCTTCTTCCCCATCACGGCGTTCGTCGCCCTCGGCTTCGACCACGTCGTGGCCAACATGTTCTTCCTGCCCGCCGCCTACTGGGCGGGCACCCCGGACCTCGGCTGGGACGACATCCTCACCAACTGGCTGTTCGCCGGGCTGGGCAACGCCATCGGCGGCGCCGTGCTCGTCGGGGTCGCCTACTGGTTCCTGTACCTGCGCGGCACGCCGCAGGACGCGCCGAGGGCGGCCGGCAGCTCCGACGGGACCGCCACCGCCGGTGCCCCGCGCGGCAGCGGCCGCGACGCCCCCTGACCCCCCCACCCGATCCCGCCCCACCCCGCGGTGATCGAGGAAGTGGCAACTTCCTCGATCACCGCTGGGGGTCGGAGGGGCGCGGAGGGGGTGAGGCGGGACGGGGACGGCGGGAGGGGACGGCGGCGCGGCGGGGTTACAGTTTCCGACAACCGTTCCCATCGTCAGGAAGCCGCCGATGCGCCGCGCCGCCCTCGTCCTCGCCGCCCTCACCACCCTCGGCCTCGCC
>NZ_JBBBEM010000116.1:0-16280 GCF_037154035.1 Kineococcus sp. G2
GGTGGTGGTGATCAGCGGACGGCGACCGTGACGCCGCCGCGGGCGGCCCTGAACTCGCCGACGACCGGGTAGCCGGGCACCTCACCCGCCACCAGCAGGCCGCCGGAGGTCTGCGCGTCCGCCAGCAGCACCAGCTCGTCCTCGTCCACGCCGGCCGCGTCCAGCGTCGGGCGCACCCAGTCCAGGTTCCGGCGGCTGCCGCCGGGCACGAACCCGGCCGCCAGCGACTCCCGCGCACCCCCCACGTACGGCACCGCGGCGGCGTCCACGACCGCGGTGACGCCGCTGGCGCGGGCGACCTCGTGCAGGTGCCCCAGCAGCCCGAAACCGGTCACGTCGGTGGCGCAGCGCGCCCCCGCCGCCAGCGCCGCCGCCGACGCGGCCGCGTTCAGCGTCGTCATCACCGCGATCGCCTCCTCGAACACCTCCCCGGTGCGCTTGTGCCGGTTGTTCAGCACGCCCAGGCCCAGCGGCTTCGTCAGCGTGATCGGGGTGCCCGGCTCGGCCGCGTCACCGCGCAGCAGCCGCTCCGGGTCGCCGGTGCCGGTCACGGCCATGCCGTACTTCGGCTCCGGGTCATCGATGCTGTGCCCGCCGCCCAGGTGGCAGCCGGCGTCGGCGGCCGCGTCGGCCCCGCCGCGCAGCACCTCGCGCGCCAGCTCCACCGGCAGCACGTCGCGCGGCCAGCCCAGCAGGTTCACCGCCACCAGCGGCACCCCGCCCATCGCGTACACGTCCGAGAGCGCGTTCGTGGCGGCGATCCGCCCGAACGCGTAGGCGTCGTCGACGACGGGGGTGAAGAAGTCCGCCGTCGCGATGACGGCCAGCCCCCCGCGCACCCGCACCACCGCCGCGTCGTCCCCCACGCCCACGAGCAGGTCGTCACCCGCCGGTGGGGCCAGGCCCGCCACCATCTCCTCCAGCTCCCCGGGGGGGATCTTGCACGCGCAGCCGCCCCCGTGCGCGTACTGCGTCAGGCGCACCGTGGCCGTGGGGTCCGTGGTCGTCACGGCGCTCACCGTAGGCCCGCGCCGCGCGTGTGGCAGGCTGGCCCCCGCACGCTGAGCGAGGGAGGCGTACGGGTGCCTGGTGGCCCCCGCGGTCTTCAACACCGACGTGACCGAGCACCTCGGTCAGGTGGGTTCGATTCCCATCCGCCTCCGCCAGCGCGCGTGCTGCACCGGCGCCCGTCCGGGGCCGGGGGTAGGTTCGGCGACCGTGCCAGCCGTCCCCTCCGACTCCCGCGCCCCGGACGACCCGCGCCGCGCCGTGCCCCGCACCGACGCCGTCCTGGCCGCGCCCGAGCTGTCCGGCGCGATCGCCGCGCGCGGGCGCGACACCGTCAAGGCCGTCGTGCGCGAGGTGCAGGACCGGGTGCGCACCGGTGACGTCGCCGCCGCGGACGTGGTGCCCGCCGTGCTGGCCGCCCTGCCCGCGCCCTCCGCGGTGCGCCGGGTCCTGAACTGCACCGGCACCGTCCTGCACACCAACCTCGGCCGCGCCCAGCTCGCCCCCGAGGCCGTCGACGCCGTGGTCACCGCCTCCGGCGCCACGGACGTGGAGCTGGACCTGGCCACCGGCCGCCGCGCCCGCCGCGGGCGCGGCGCGCTGGCGGCGCTGCGCGAGGCGGTGCCCGCCGCCGGGGACGTGCACGTCGTCAACAACGGCGCCGCCGCCCTCGTGCTGGCCGCCACCGCGCTCGCCGCCGGCCGCGAGGTGGTCGTCAGCCGCGGCGAGATGGTCGAGATCGGCGACGGGTTCCGGCTGCCGGACCTGCTGGTGTCCACCGGGGCGCGGCTGCGCGAGGTCGGCACCACCAACCGCACCACCCTCGCCGACTACGCCGCCGCCGTCGGGCCGGGCACGGGGATGGTCCTGAAGGTCCACCCGTCCAACTTCGTCGTCACCGGGTTCACCTCCGGCGTCGGGGCCGGTGAGCTCACGGGCCTGGGCGTGCCCGTCGTCGCCGACATCGGTTCCGGCCTGCTGCACCCGGAGCCGCTGCTGCCCGACGAGCCGGACGCCACCACGTCGCTGACCGCCGGCGCCGACCTCGTCACCGCCAGCGGCGACAAGCTCCTCGGCGGCCCGCAGGCCGGGCTGCTGCTGGGGCGCGCCGACCTCGTCGAGCGGCTGCGCCGGCACCCCCTGGCGCGGGCCCTGCGCGTGGACAAGCTGACCCTCGCCGCGCTGGAGGCCACCGTGCGCACCGCCGCCAACCCCACGCGCGAGGCCCTGCGCGCCGACCCCGCCGTCCTGCGCGAGCGGTGCGCGGCGCTGGCCGGGGCGCTGCGCGGGCACGGGGTGACCGCGGACGTCGTCGACGCCGCGGCCGTCGTCGGCGGCGGCGGGGCACCCGGCGTGGAGCTGCCGTCGGCGGCCGTCGCGCTGGAGGAGGCGCTCGCGCTGCCGCTGCGGCTGGGGCAGCCGCCCGTGGTGGGCCGCCTGGAGCGCGGCCGGCTGCTGCTGGACCTGCGCTGCGTGCCCGCCGCCGCGGACGCCGAGGTCGCCGCCGCCGTGCTGCGCGTCGCCGGGGCGGGGGCCTGAGGTGCACGTCGTCGCCACCGCCGGGCACGTCGACCACGGCAAGTCCAGCCTCGTGCGGGCCCTGACCGGCACGGACCCGGACCGGCTCGCGGAGGAGAAGCGCCGCGGCCTGACCATCGACCTCGGTTTCGCGTGGGCCGACCTGCCCGGCGCCGGCACGGTCGCGTTCGTCGACGTGCCCGGGCACGCCTCCTTCGTGCCGACGATGCTGGCCGGCGTGGGCCCGGTGCCGGTGGCGGTGCTCGTGGTGGCCGCCGACGGCGGGTGGATGCCGCAGTCCGCGGAGCACCTGGCCGCCCTGGACGCCCTCGGTGTGCGGCACGGCCTGCTCGTGGTCACCCGCGCCGACCTCGCCGACCCGGCCGCCGCGACGGCCGCCGCCCGCGCCGAGCTCGCCGGCACCACCCTGGCCGGGGTGCCCGCGGTGGCGTGCAGCGTCGTCACCGGTGCCGGCCTGGACGACGTGCGCCGCGCCCTGGCGCAGGTGCTGGCGGGTGTGCCCGCCCCGCGCGCGGACGGGCCGGTGCGCCTGTGGGTGGACCGCGCGTTCACGGTGCGCGGCGCCGGCACGGTCGTCACCGGCACCCTCGGCGCCGGCACGCTGCGCGGCGGCGACGAGCTGGACCTGGTCACCGCCACCGGCGTGCGCGGTGCGCGGGTGCGCGGCCTGCAGAGCCTGGAGCGCGACGTGGCGGCCGCGAGCGGGGTGGCGCGCGTGGCCGTGAACCTGCGCGGGCTGGACCGCGCCGACGTCGCCCGCGGCGACGCGCTGGTCACCCCCGGGTGGTCGGTGCGCACCGACGTGCTCGACGTGCGCTGCCGCGGCGCGGCGGAGCTGCCCGCCCAGCTCGTCGTGCACGCCGGTTCCGCGGCGGTGCCCGCCCGGCCCCGCCCCCTGGGCGTCGACGGCGGTGACGCGCTGGTGCGGCTGCGGCTGGCCGCCCCGCTGCCGCTGGTGCTCGGCGACCGGCTGCTGCTGCGCGACCCCGCCCGCCACCTCGTCCTGGGCCCGGCGCTCGTCCTGGACGTGCGCCCGCCGCCGCTGCGCCGGCGCGGTGCGGCCGCCGCGCGCACCGCCGAGCTGCGCGAGCTGCACGGCGAGCCCGACGAGGCCTCCGAGCTGCGCCGGCGCCGCGTCGTGCGCGGCGCCGACCTGCGCGCGATGGGCGTGGACGTGCGCACCTCCCCGGTGGCCGGGGACTGGCACGTGGCGCCCGGGCTGCTGGAACGGGCCGGTGAGCGCCTGGCCGTGCTGGTGGCCGAGCACGACGCCGCCGCCCCGCTGCGACCCGGCCTGCCGCTGGAGGAGGCCCGCCGCGCCCTGGCCCTGCCGGACCGGGCCCTGGTGCAGGCCGCGGTGCGCCCGCCGCTGCGGGTCGCCGACGGCCGCGTCGTCGCCGGGGCGGCGGCGGAGCGGCTGCCGCCGCGGGTGGAGCGGGCCGTGGCGGCGGTGGTGGCCGACCTCGCCGCCCGGCCGTTCGCCGCGCCCGACGCCGAGCGGCTGCGCGAGCTGGGCCTGGGTCGCGGCGAGCTGGCCGCCGCGGTGCGCGCCGGGCGCCTGGAGCGCGTCGCCGACGGGGTCGTGCTCGCGCCGGGGGCGCTGCGCCGGGCGGCGCGGGAGCTGGCCGCCCTGCCGCAGCCGTTCAGCGCGAGCGAGGCCCGCAAGGCGCTGGGAACGTCGCGCCGGGTGGCGCTGCCGCTGCTGGAGGCGCTCGACGCGGCCCGGCTGACCGTCCGGGACGCCGACGACCGCCGCCGGGTGATCGCCGCCGGGTGATCACCGCCGGGTGATCGCCGCCGGGTGATCGCCCGGGGTGGGCCGTCCGGGGGGTGGCGGGCGCCACGCGGGTGACTCAGCGTTCAACCAACACAGCGGTGCGTGATGCCCGGTCCAGACTGGAACGGCGTCCCCGCTCCCGGGTGACGCCCCGTGAGCCTGGAGGGACGGCCCCCGTGAGCGCAGCGCACCTCGACCCGCAACCCGTGCCGACCGCGGCCGCCGCGCCGCGCGTGCTGCACCTGCAGCCCGCGCTCGCCACCGCGGTGCCCGCCGCCGGCCTGATCGCCTCCCTCGCGGTGTTCGCCCACGCCGGACCCGGCACCGCCGCGCTCGTGGCGGGCGGGGCGCTGCTCACCGGTGCCGCCCTGCGCGCCGCCCACCGCGCGGCGGCGCTGGCCCGCACCCTGCGCGAGACGGCCCTCGCCCCCACCGGAGACGCCGCCCGGGGCGCCGCCGCGCAGGCCGGTCCCGGGGTCGGGCCCGGAGTCGGGGTCGGGGTCGTCGTGCCGGGTCACCTGCGCCGCGGCGCCGCGTGACAGCTGCTCGGAGCGGTGAGCCGGTCGGAGCGGGCGACACGCACCCGATCGGGTGACGCCTGGGGCTGCTGAGGTGCCGCCCCTCCCGTAGCGTGGTGCCCTTGTCACGGACAGCAGTGACACGCGAGGCTTCGACGTGGCCGGCGAGCGGCCCCGCGCCGCACCGGCGCTCGAGCGGCACCGGTGCAGCGCCGGCGGAGGGGAGGGCAGGCCGTGGTGAAGTGGCCGTGGTCCGCGCGTCACAAGGCGGGTGACGACGTGCGCGCCCGCGTCGTGCCCTGGGCCGTGGCCTCCCCGCTCGTCGTCGTCGGCGTCGTCGCCCTCGTCCAGCGCCTCCTCGACAGCCCCCCCACCCTCGCCACGCTGCTCGCCGCCCTCGCCGGCGGTGCCGTCAGCGCCCTGCTGCTCCTGATGCTGGCCGTGCAGTCCGCCCAGCGCGTCGACCAGGAAGGCCGCGAGCGCCAGGACATGCTCGAGGCGGCCCTGCGCCAGGCGCTGCACGACCCCCTCACGGACCTCGGCAACCGGCAGCTGTTCACCGACCGCCTCCAGCACGCCCTGGCCCGGCGCGGCACGCGCGGCTGCGCCGTGCTCTACCTGGACCTGGACGGCTTCAAGGCCGTCAACGACACCCACGGCCACGCCGCCGGCGACGCCGTCCTCATCGAGGTCGCCCACCGGCTGCGCGCCGCCGTGCGCCCGGAGGACACCGTCGCCCGCTTCGGCGGCGACGAGTTCGCCGTCCTGTGCGAGGACCTGGCCGACGACCTGACCGCCAGCCGCATCGCCGAGCGCGTCGTGTCCTCCATCGCCGACCGGCCCGTCACCGTCGGCCCCGACCGGTCCTTGAGCATCACCCCCAGCGTCGGCATCGCCCTCGCGCGCGAGGAGGCCGACGCCTCCAGCCTGCTGCGCCGCGCCGACGCCGCCCTCTACCGCGCCAAGGAGGGCGGCAAGGCCCGCTCGGAGCTGTTCGACGAGCGCATGCAGGCGCAGGCCGTGGACGCCTCCCAGACCGAGGTGGACCTCGCCCTCGCCGTCGAGCAGGGCCAGCTGCGGCTGCACTACCAGCCGATCGTGGACCTCACCGACGGGCACGTGCAGGGCGTGGAGGCCCTGCTGCGCTGGCAGCACCCGCGCCGCGGCCTGCTGCACCCCGGCGACTTCATCCCCGTGGCCGAGCGCACCGGGCTCATCGTCCCCATCGGCCAGTGGGTGCTGCGCGAGGCGTGGCGCACCCTGCGCGACTGGTACGCCCGCGAGGGAGAGGACTGCGGCTTCACCGTCTCCGTCAACGTCTCCCCCCGCCAGCTCGCCGGCGGGCAGCTGCTGGACGCCGTCGCCGCCGAGCAGCCGCCCGGCGCCGCCGGCAACGCCCTGCTCGTCGAGGTCAGCGAGGAGCTGCTCGTCGCCGACGCCAACGCCGGCTTCAGCACCCTGCACGCGCTGCGCATGATGGGCGTGCGCGTCGGCGTCGACGACTTCGGCCGCGGCGTCTCCTCCCTGTCGCACCTGCAGACCATGCCGGTGGACCACGTGAAGGTGGACCGGCACTTCATCGCCGGCCTCGGCCAGCGCCGCCAGGACGAGGCCGTCGTCGCCGGCATCATCGGCATGGCCCGCAGCATGGGCGTCGGCGTCATCGCCGAGGGCGTGGAGACCCCCGAGCAGCTCGGCACCCTGCGGCGCATGGGCTGCGACGCCGCGCAGGGCTTCCTGCTGGCCCACCCCGGCCCCGTCGTGAACCTGGACCGCGCGCTGCCGGAGGCCACCACCGGGCTGCTGCACGAGGTCCTCGACCTCGACGTCGCCGAGCGCACCGTCGGTGCCCGCGCCGCCGCGCGCCCGGCGCTCGCCAGCGACGGCCGCTGATCCGACGCTCAAGCTCCGCCCCGCGCAGCCGATGGGGAGGGGCGGGGTCCCGTCGGGCCTCGTCGGCCGACGAGGAGAGCGACAGCCCATGAGCGCACGACCCACCCCCCGCACCGCGTCCCTGACCACGCGCATCGTCGGCTCGGCCGGCTGCCTGGCCCTGGTGGCCGTCGCGCTGGGCGCGGTCGGCGCCGCCAGCAGCCACCAGCAGGCCGAGGACCTGCGGGACCTGCGGGACCGGACGCTGGCGCTGCAGTCCGCGACGGAGCAGGTCGCCCTCACCAGCACCCGCGCCACGGCGCTGGCGCTCGTCGTGCAGTACGTGCCCGGCGGGCAGGCCAGCGCGCCGGCGCTGCAGGCCACCGACGCGCAGCGGGCCGCCGCCGTCCAGCGGCTGGGCGAGCTGACCACCGGTGCCGACGCCGAGGTCGCCGACCACCTCGCCGAGCAGCTCGCCGTGATGGACGAGCAGGGGCCCCTCATCCTGGGCGCCACCGATCCCGGTGCGCGGCAGGCGGCCCAGAGCGCCTACGACGCCGCCAACCAGGCCTTCGACGCCGACATCGCGACCCTGCAGGAGAGCGCGGCCGCCGCGGTCGCCGCCGCCGTCGCCGACAGCACCGACCACGCCGAGCGGACCGTCCTGACCACCCTGGTCCTGCTCCTCGCCGGCCTGGCCGCCAGCGCCGCCGTCACCGCCGCGGTGGTGCGCCGCATCCGCCAGGACACCGCGCGCATCGCCGCCGTCGCCGCGTCCCTCGACGCCGGCGACCTGACCGCCTCCACCGGGATCACCCGCGGTGACGAGCTCGGCCGGACGGCCGCTGCCCTGGACCACGCCGTCGCCCGCCTGCGCGCGGAGATCACCTCGGTCGCCTCCGGCGCCGACACCCTCGGCCGCACCTCCGCGCAGCTCGCCGCCGCCTCCGCGGAGTCCGGCGCGGCCTCGGAGCGCGCCGCCACCGAGGTCCGCGCCGTCAGCGCCGACATCAGCGCCGTCACCACGAACCTCCAGGCGGTCGCCGCCGGGTCGGACGAGATGGGTGCGGCCATCCGGGAGATCTCCGCCTCCGCCGCCGAGGCCACCGGCGTGGCGGCGCACGCCGTCTCCGTCGCCGAGGCCACCACGGCCACCGTCGCCCGCCTCGGGGAGTCCTCGCAGGAGATCGGTGCCGTGGTCAAGGCGATCACCGCGATCGCCGAGCAGACGAACCTGCTGGCGCTGAACGCCACCATCGAGGCCGCCCGGGCCGGAGAGATGGGCAAGGGCTTCGCCGTCGTGGCCGGAGAGGTCAAGGAGCTGGCGCAGCAGACCGCGCGCGCCACCGAGGACATCTCCCGCCGGGTGGGGAGCATCCAGTCCGACACCGCGGGCGCCGTGTCGGCGATCGCCTCGATCACCGAGGTCATCACCCGCATCAACGACCTGCAGACCACCATCGCCTCGGCGGTGGAGGAGCAGACCGCCACCACGAGCGAGATGGCGCGCTCCATCGCCGAGGCCGCCGGCGGCGCCGACCGCATCGGGGCCGGCATCGACGGGGTCTCGACCGCCACCGACGCCACCGACCGCTCGGTCGTCTCCACCCGCTCCGCCGCCGACGAGGTCTCCGGCGTCACGGAGCAGCTGCGCACCCTGGTGGGCCGCTTCCGCCTCTGACGCCTCGCCCCTGCGGTGGTCCCTGCGGTGACCGAGGAGGCCGCGCGGCCTCCTCGGTCACCGCCGAGGGGGCCGGGGGTGGGCTCGGGTAGCGTCCCGGCGTGCCGCGGATCGAGCTCGACGACCTCACCGACCCGGAGTTCGCGGACCTGCTGCGCGACTACACCCACCTGAAGGACGTGCAGCTGCGCGCCCGCCGCGAACCGGCCGAGGGCCTGTTCCTCGCCGAGGGCGCCGAGGTGGTCCGCCGAGCCCTGGCCGCCGGGCACCGGCCCCGCTCCTTCCTGCTCAGCCCCGCCCGCGCCGACGACCTCGCCGACGTCCTGCCCGCCGACGCTCCCGTCCTCGTCGCCCCCGTGGAGGCGTTCGCGCGGCTGACCGGCGTGGACCTGCACCGCGGCGCCATCGCCTCGATGCACCGCCCGCCGCAGCGCACCACCGCCGACCTGCTGGCCGCGCTCGGCCCCGGCCCGCGCCGCCTCCTCGTCCTGGAGGACGTCGTCGACCACACCAACGTCGGCGCCCTGTTCCGCTCCGCCGCCGCGTTCGGGGTCGACGGGGTCCTCGTCAGCCCCCGCTGCGCCGACCCGCTCTACCGGCGCAGCGTGCGGGTGTCCATGGGCACCGTCCTGCACCTGCCGTGGGCGCGCGCCACCACCTGGCCCGGTGACCTGGACATGCTGCGCCGCAACGGGTTCACCGTCGCGGCGCTCGCCCTGGCCGACGACGCCGTGGAACTGGGGGAGTTCCGGGCGCCGCAGCGCCTCGCGCTGCTGCTGGGCACCGAGGGCGACGGGCTCAGCCGCCGGGCGCTCGCCGGCGCGGACGTGGCCGTGCGCATCCCGATGGACGAGCGGGTGGACAGCCTCAACGTCGCCGCGGCCAGCGCGGTCGCGCTGTGGCAGACGCGCCCGCGCTGAACCACCGCACCGGCGCTCACTCCCGCAGGGCGATGTCGGCGACCTCGGCGCCCGGGAGCGCGGCGACGTCCGCGCCGCGCACCACGAGCTTGGAGCGGCGCACCCCGGAACCGATGAGCACCCAGGGCGACTCCGCCACGGCGCGGTCGACGAGGATCCGCCAGCCGTCGGGCAGCCCCACGGGGGTGATGCCGCCGAACTCCATGCCGGACTCGGCCACGGCCCGCTCGGTCGGCAGGAACGACGCCTTGCGCACGTCCAGGGCCCGCTTCACGGCGCTGTTGACGTCGGCGCGGGTGGTGGCCAGCACCACGCACGCCGCGACGCGCTCCTCGCCGGCGCGCTTGCCGGCCACGACCACGCAGTTCGCCGACCCCTCCAGCGGCACCCCGGCCGCCTCGACCAGGGCGGCGGTGTCGGCCACGTCCGGGTCGATCGCGCACACCCACGAGCCCTCCGGCAGCGCCGCGGCGACCGCCTCCGGCAGCAGCTCCGGGTGCTCGGCGGCCGGCAGCAGGTCCAGGGTCCCGGCGACGTGCCGGGCCCCGTCGGGGGCTGCGCTCACCGCGAGTAGACGGGGGCGAGCGTGGCGCGCGCCAGCACGTGACCCAGGCTCATGAACGCCGCGACGGTCGGGGTGGCGCCCTCCGGCAGCCCCAGCGACTCCACGTCCAGGGCGTGCACGGCGAAGACGTAGCGGTGCGGGCGGTCACCGGGCGGGGGAGCGGCGCCGGTGTAGTCGGCGGTGCCCATGTCGTTGCGCAGCACCGTCGCCCCCTCGGGCGCGGGCTGCGCGCCGGCGCCGGTGGGCAGGCTCGTCACGGTGACCGGCAGGTCCACCACCGTCCAGTGCCAGAACCCGGCCGGGGTGGGGGCGTCCGGGTCGAACACGTTCAGCAGGAACGACCTCGTGCCCTCCGGGAAACCGGACCAGGCGAGCTGCGGGGAGGTGTTGCCGCTCGCGTGCGCCTCGGCCATCGGCTCGCCCTCGGCGACGTCGGTGGACGTCAGCTCGAAGGACGGCACCTTCGGCAGCAGCGAGTACGGGTCCGGTGCGACGGGGCGCTCGAGGTCCATGGCCCGACCCTACGAGCCGCCCCCGACGCCCGCAGCCCGCCCCACCCGCTCCCGTCCGCCCCGCTGCGCCCTCCCGCCGCGTCTCCCGACCCCACACCTGCGGTGATCAAGGAAGTTGCCACTTCCTTGATCACCGTGGGAGGAGGGGTGGGGAACGCAGCGGGCCCCCGCCGCGGGGTGCGGCGGGGGCCCGTCGGGACCGGTGACCTCAGGCGGCGGGGCGCAGCGGCGCCCGCAGCGGCAGGTCGGTGCCGGTGAGCACCGTCTGCGCCGCCCGCATCGTGCGGTGGTTGATCACCACGGGCGCGAGCAGGTTGACCGTCGCGGTGGCCGGGTCGTCCCCGATGTTCACCACGCACAGCACCGCCGCCTCCGTGGCGTCGCGCAGGTCGAGGGCGGCGACGGTCTCGTCGTCGATCTCGGGCGCGTAGCCCGGGAAGAAGCGGCCCGGGGCCACGACGACCAGGCGCGGGCCAGCCTCGTCCACGCTGCGCAGCGAGAACAGCGTGCCGTCCTCGTCGAGGGGGACGAGCTGGAAGCGGGTCTGCGGCGCAAGGCCCGCGATGGGGGCCACGAACTCGATCGTGGGGGCGGACACGGGCGCATCGGTCATGAGGGTCACTCTAGGAACTCCCGAGGGCGATCAGCGGAGGAAGTCGAGCAGGGTGGGCTGGATGACGCGCGCGGTCGCGGACAGGGCCGTCTGGTACGCCGTCTGCTGCAGGTTGAACTCCACCAGCGTCTTGGCGATGTCGATCTTCTCGGCCGAGACCAGCGTCTCGTTGAGCTGGTCCAGGCGTGCGGTGGAGGTGTCCTGCAGGGCCTCCAGCTGGTTGGTCCGAGCACCGACGGTCGCCAGGGAGTCCGTCAGCCGCTTCAGGCCGGCGTCGACGTCGGTGAGGAAGGCGCCGACCTCCTTGGTGCTCGCCTCGCCCTTGAGGGTGGCGGCGAGGTCGTCGAGGACCGTGAAGACGTCGCCGTAGGCGTCGGCACCGGTGACGTTGACCGTCACCTCGACACCAGCTGCCACGCTGCGCGTCACCGCACCCGCGTCACCCCGGTAGGCGCCGGCCTCGTCGAACGCCGTGTCGACGGCCCGGGTGCCGGCGAAGACCGCCCGGCCGAGGTACTCGGTGTTGGCCGACGCCAGCAGGTTCGCCCTGAGGGACTCCACCTCCAGGCCCAGCGCGCGGCGCGCGAGCGCGTCGTTGCCGCCGGTGTTCGCGCCCTGCACCACCAGGTTCCGCACGCGCTGGACGACGTTCACGGAGTCCTGCAGAGCGGTGTCCTGGGTGGTCAACCAGGCCTGACCGTCGGCGTTGTTGCGCTGGTACTGCTCGTTGACGCCGATCTCGGTGCGGTACCGCAGGGCGTCGTTGGTCGCGACGGGGTCGTCGGACGGCTTCCTGAGCGCGTTGCCGCTGGACAGCTGCTCCTGCAGCCTCGCGCTGCGGGCCTGGCTGGCCTGCAGGTTGTTCAGCGATCCCACCGCGATCGTGCGGCTGGAGATCCGGGACGTGAGCACGGGGGTTCCTCCGGTCGGTGGGTCGTCGGGAGCGACGACGGGTCGTGGGACGTCAGGTGCGGTTGATGAGGACGTCGAGCGCCTCGTCGATCGCGGAGAAGACTCGGGCGGCGGCGGCGTAGGCGTGCTGGAAGGCCACGAGGTTGGTCATCTCCTCGTCGATGCTGACGCCGGAGACCGACTCGCGGGCCGCGTCGGACTTCAGCGCGACGTCAGCGGCCATCTCAGCGCGGCTCTCCGCGGCCTGGGAGGCGCTGGCGATGCCGACGACGCTGGTGCGCCAGGTCTTCGACGGGCTGACGTCCGTCTCGGGCAGCTTGGCGATGGCCTTCGCCGAGGCGCGGTCGACCGTGCCCGCCGTGCTGTCGCGGAACTCCGCATCGGTGGTGCCGGTGACGAGCACCTTCAGGCTGGACGCCGGACCGCTGCGGGAGAGGTCGGCGGGCGTCGCGGAGAAGAACGGGGAGGTGCCGCCGGCGTAGCGGGCGTTGACCTGGGTGGCGATGGTCGTGGCGACCTCGTCGAGCTTGTTCGCCACGCCGGGGACGGTGCTGTTGACGCCCTCCAGCAGGGCCTTGAGCTGACCGGAGGCCGGTGCGACGGCGGTCTTGCCGATCTGAACGCCCAGCTCCTGACCCTGCCCGCCCTTCACCTGCTGGAACGTCACGCCGGCGTTGGAGACGCTGAACGTCTCGGCGATGGCCCCCGCCACGAGGGTCGAGTTGCCGATGTAGACGTCCACCACGCCGTGGTCACGCTGGACCACGTGCGCGCCGGTCAGCTCCGCGAGGCGGGTGACGAGCCGGTCCCGCTGGTCCATGAGCTCGTTGGGGGAAGCGCCCTGGACGTTCGCGGCGAGGATCGAGGTGTTCAGCTCGGCGACGCGGGTCGCTGCCGAGTTGACGTCCTCCGCCAGGGAGCCGACCTGGTCCTTCAGGCCGAACCACTGCGTCTGCAGCTGGCCGTCGACGGTGCCGAGCGTGTCCGCCACGGCCTGGCTGCGTGCGATCACGGTGGCGCGCGCAGCGGTGACGGCGTCGGAGCCCTGGGCGTTGGACAGGTCGCCCCACGACTTGTACATGTCCGTCAGGCGCGTGGTCAGGCTGTTCGAGCCCGGCTCGCCGAGGCTGCCCTCGACCGTCGTCCACACCGTGCTCGCCGCCTGCGCCTCGGCGGACAGCGCGATGTCCTGGCGTCGCGTGGCGTCGACGAAGACGTTGGTGACCCGGTCGATGCCCATGACGTCGACACCGCCGCCGGGCACGTTGCGGCGGGCGTTCAGGCCCGTCTCGGGGGTCCCCACGGCGCTGAGCTCGACGCGCTGACGGGTGTAGCCGGCGGTGTTGGCGTTGGCGATGTTCTGGCCGGTGACCTCCATCGCCCGCTGGGCGGCGGCCAGTGCCTTGGAGGTGGTGTTGAGGCCGGAGAAGGTGCTCATGTCATCGGTCCTGTCTGGGAAGGTCTGCCTCAGAGGGCTTCGTCGACGAAGTGGGCACGGGATCCCCCGGTGGAGGCGGCCACGTTCTTGCCCTGCGCGGTGTAGGTGTCCAGCCCCGGGTCGAGGCCGAGGAGCGCCTCGCGGACCGCGCGGGCGCCGGAGGTCAGCAGGTCGCGGTTGGCGTCGGCCAGGTTCTGGATCTCCGTGGTCATGGTGAGGAAGGCGTCGCGGTGCCCGCGCAGCAGCTCCCCCCACGGCTCGGGGGCGGCTCCGGCGAGCGCACCGAGGCTGGGGCCGGGCTCCAGACCCAGCTCGGCGGCGACGGCGTCGACCTCCGCGGCGCGCAGCACCTCCGTGGAACGGATCTGGTCCATGACGAACTCGACCTCACGGGTGGCGTGCGCCAGCCAGCGCGTGCGGCCGCTGGCCAGCACGAGCTGCTCCTCCTCCAGCTTGAACAGGAGCAGCTCCAGCAGCTCCCGCTCCTTCCAGAGGATGCCGGAGACCTCGGCGAGTCCCATGCGTGTCCTTCCCGTCGTCGGCGCCCCGTCGGCGCGGCAGAGGCGCCGTCGTGGCGCTCCTCGTCCTCGCCGCACCCATCGGCAGGAGCCCCGGGGAGCTGAGGCGCGGAGAGGGGGTCCGCCGAGGCCCCGCTCGCTACCATGCGCGCAGGAGGTGGCGTCGTGGGCGTGTCGATCGGATCGGTCCTGCCGCTGCGCGTGGAGGACCTGCCGCAGGACGAGAACGGTCCTCGCATGGAGCTGGTGGACGGGAGCCTGCACGTGACACCCCTGGGAGACCTGCGACACCAGCGCCTCGTCGGCCAGCTGGCGTACCGCCTCACCGACCTGGCGCCCGTCGGATGGGTCGTGCTGCCCGGCGCCAACCTGCTGCGTCGGGCAGCCACGGACCGCCTGCTCATCCCCGACGTGGTGGTCGTCGCCGAGGAGGCGTTCGCGGACGGGGGCGTGTACGCCGACCCCTCCGACGTGCTGCTGGCCGTGGAGGTCGAGTCGCCCTCGACCCGCTCGGCGGATCGCCTGCTCAAGCGGGAGCTGTACGCGCAGTGGAAGGTGCCGCACTACTGGATCGTGGATCCGCAGGCCCGTACCCTCACCCGCCTGGCCCTCGGCCCTGGCCGGCACTACGCCGAGGGGGCCGGGGACACGGAGTGGCTGGCGTCGTTCGACGACTCCGCCTTGTGGGGCGCCTGATCAGCTGCCGGGCTTCCTGACGAAGAAGGCGTTCTTCCCCGGCTTGCGCAGCGCGTAGGGCCGGCCGTCCTCGCGGGCCCGGCGCAGCTCCCGGTTCATCTCGCGCGCGTTGTCCTCCATCGCGGAGGCCACCACGACGGCGTTCACACCCCGCACCCGCTCGCTCGGATCCCGCAGCACGTGGTCGTTGCGGCCCTCCTCGTGGGAGACGGTGAGGAAGTTCTTCGCGGCCAGGGCGTAGAGGGCGCTGATGCGCTCGCCGTGCTTCTCGGCGTACTCGTCGATGAACGAGGGGGTCAGGGTGCCCCGGCGCGATGCGTGCTCGAGGTCCTGCAGCACCCGGTACAGCGGTTTCACGGCGTCCACTCCTGTCTCACGGTCCACTGCCGCACCGACGGGGCCGGTGCGGCCTGCGGAGAGAGCATCGGCGCGGCGTCGTTGCGCGCTGAACAGGACTGGTCCGTTCGGGCAACGGTTCACCCGCTCGCCGACGAGTGCTCACCGAGCGTGGACCGTGCCGGGGGAGGGGACGGAACACCACGCCGGGCGGGATCCACCCGGTGGACGCTCAAGGTGACAGGCGGCGGTCCCGAGACAACGGGTGTGACCGCAGACGCCGCCACCGCACCCGTGCAGCTCACCGACGCGCAGCGCGACGAGCTCGTCGAGAAGCACCTGCCGATCGTCGGCTACATCACCAGCGAGTTCATCGGCCGGCTGCCGTCGCACGTGAGCCGGGACGACCTGACGTCGGCGGGCCTCATGGCGCTCTTCCAGGCGTCCCGCGGCTACGACCCCACCACGGGCGTGCCGTTCTCCCGGTACGCCAACACCCGCATCCGCGGCGCCATCCTGGACGACCTGCGCGGTGCCGACTGGGCCTCCCGCGGAGTGCGCTCCCGCGCGCGCAAGCTCAGCGCCGCCGAGGACCAGCTCACCGCGCAGCTCGGCCGCACCCCCACCCCCGTCGAGCTGGCCGCAGCGCTGGGCGTGTCGGTGCGCGAGCTCACCGAGACCCGCGACGAGTCGCAGCGCGCGATGGTGCTGTCCATGCAGGGCTTCACCGCGGACGGCGGCTCCATCGACGACCACCTGCCCACCCACAGCCCCGGCCCCGAGGCCGAGCTGCTGCACCGCGAGCGCCTGGGCTACCTGCGCTCCGCGATCGCCGCGCTGCCCGAGCGGCTGCGCATCGTGGTGGAGGGCTACTTCATCGCCGAGCGCCCCATGGCGGAGCTCGCCGAGGAACTGGGCGTCACCGAGTCCCGCATCTCCCAGATGCGGGCCGAGGCGCTCGCGCTGCTGCGGGACGGCATGAACACCCACCTGGCGCCGGAGATGGTCAGGCCGGCCACCGGCTCGGCCCCCGCGGTCAAGCGCAAGGAGGCGTACTACGCCGCCGTCGGCACCCAGTCCGACTTCCGCTCCCGGTTGGCGCTGTCCGCCTTCGGCACCTTCGCGACGCCGGTGGCCGCCCGCACCGCCTGATCGCAGGCCTGAGCGTCGCGCCGTTCCGCCTCACGACCGAGCGCCCCGTCCGACCACCCGGTCGGACGGGGCGCTGTCGTCCCTGGCGCCGACCCGTCCGGCGAGGAGCACGCTCGCCGCGGTCGGTGGAGCGGATGCACGTGCTGTGACGGTGCCTCACCCGGACGGCTCAAGGCGCCGTCCCGGACGGCCGATGGGGGAGGGACGGCAGCAACCACCCACG
>NZ_JBBBEM010000117.1:0-2733 GCF_037154035.1 Kineococcus sp. G2
GCCGACCCGTCCGGCGAGGAGCACGCTCGCCGCGGTCGGTGGAGCGGATGCACGTGCTGTGACGGTGCCTCACCCGGACGGCTCAAGGCGCCGTCCCGGACGGCCGATGGGGGAGGGACGGCAGCAACCACCCACGGAGGCCCTCAGACATGACCGGCACCGCCAGGACCGCCCACCTGTGCCTCGTGCAACCCGAGGGGTACGTGCACTCCCTGGCCCTCGCGGATCCGCTGCAGTACGTCAAGCGCCAGCTGGAACGCCTGGGTGTGCAGGTCACCGCTGGCAAGAATCGGTTGGTCAAGCACTCGATCAATTTCGTGTTCGGGGCTCACCTGGGCTTCGAGCAGCGGTGGCTCGACGAGTTCAACTGCGTCCTGGTTAATCTGGAGCAGTTGGGGACCGACGGATCGGCGATGCCGAGCAGCTACCTGGACCTCCTGCGCCGGGCTACCGTGGTCGACTACCACGAGGACAACCTGACGGCCTACCGTGATCAGCGAGCGACGCGTGGAGTCCCCCTCATCCCGTTCGGCTTCGCTCCGTACCTGTACGAGGGGTTCGTCGACGTGCCTTTGGATCAGCGGCCGATCGATCTGCTCTTCATCGGGTCGCTGACGCCGCGCCGGGTGAGGGTGCTCCAAGAACTGCAGCAGCACGGCATCTCAGTGGCATCGCCGAACGCGGTTCTATACGGTCCCGAACGCGATCGACTCGTCCGCTCGTCGAAAGCGGTGCTGAACATCGGTGCCTACGACTCCCCGCGCTTCGAGCAGGTCCGAGCCTCGATCGTCATGTCATGCGGCACCCCGCTGCTGTCGGAGCGAAGGGGGCCACTGGGGGAGTCGGCAGCCGGTTATGAGGACGTCGTCGACTGGTTGGACATCGATGACATCGCCCACTACTTTCTCAACGAGTTCGGATCACCGACTCAGCTGTCGAGGGCCGAAGAACAGCTCGACAGGTTCCGTTCACATGAGTGCATCGATGCGTACGCCGACATGTGGTCTGTAGTCGCCACGCAGAAGAGTGGACCCCTGCAGGAGGGTTTCCCCAACGCAGTCCACGTGATCGAACGATCAGGTCAGTACCGGCCCGGTGCTCTGAACGTGTCGAGCAATGAGAACCTCCACCCGGACGTGCTCGTCGGCCCGAGTGAGGCCCCCACGACCCCATGGGTTGTGGACACGCAGCGCTGGGGGAAGGTGGTCATCAATGAAGGAGCCTTGTCCCACATCACTCTGGGTTTCGTGGAGCTTGGTGGCCTCCCCACGGCCTGGTTCTCCGCTGCGTTGTCCATGCTGCGTGATGGTGGTCGGTTGAGTTTCGACTGGCCCCTGGGGCGAGACGTGGCTCCTGTGGAGGCTGTTTGCGAGCGACACTGGGAGAGTGGGCACTGCTTCGAGCGCTTCGAGGTACTGTCCTCGATCCCGTGCGACGTGAACGGGCAGCCGTGCGACGACACCCGTGCTGATCGGCTGCGCATCACGCTGACCAAGCGCCCGTGTACGGATCAGGAGACAACGCGAGCACGGTCCGCCGCCGAGGGGCTCCTGCTGACGTGACCGGCGGTGGGGGTCGCAGGACGACAAACGCTGTTCTGTCTGCCTGGCGCCACTGTGCGCCTAACAAGCCGTTGCATTAGTTCCTGGAAGGTTGAAGCGTCACGGCTTTGATGCCGCTTCCTGATGAGTCAGGATGACGATCATCCCCCAGCGGTACCCGGCCGAGGTCAAGGACCGAGCAGTCCGGATGGTCCTGGACCACCAAGGCGACTACCCCTCGCTGCGGGCGGCGTGCGTAGCCATCAGCGAACGCCTTGGGGTCTCCCGCGCCAGCCTGCAACGCTGGGTCAGCCAGGCGCAGGTCGATGCCGGCGCCAAGCCGGGGCTCAGCAGCGCCGAGACCGAGGAGATCAAGGCCATGAAGGCGGAGAACAAGCGCCTGCGCGAGGCCAACGAGATCCTGCGTTCGGCTTCGATTTTCTTCGCGCGGGAGCTCGTCCCCCGCGAGCGGGAGGTGCCCCCACCGCGCCAGCGTTGATCGTGCAGTTCATCGATCAGATGAGGGAACGAGGCTTCGCGGTCGAGCTTGGGAGGAGCGCAGCGACGGTGTCTGCGCCGTGCTCACCGAGCAGGGCTGCCAGGTCGCCGCGAGAACCTACCGGGCCTGGAAGCAAGGCCAACCTCCCGCAGCACGCACGGTCTCCGACGCTCACGTCGTGAACGCCCTACGCATGACTGCGGGGCAGCCCGAGTCGCTGTACGGGCGGCGCAAGATGGTCGCCCACCTGCGTCGGGCGGGCCTGGCCGTGGCGCACTGCACCGTGGACCGGTTGATGCGGGCCGAGGGTATGAACGGGGCCCGGCGGGCGAGGAAGGTCCGCACCACCGTCCCCGGCAAGGACGGGGTGCGGGTCGGGGACCTGCTGAACCGGCAGTTCACCGCCTCCGCGCCGAACCTCGTCTGGGTCGCGGACTTCACGTATGTCCGGACGTGGGCGGGGTTCGTCTACGTCGCTTTCATCGTCGATGTCTTCGCGCAGCAGATCGTGGGCTGGCACGCGATGACCAGCAAGCACACCGACCTGGTCCTCACCTGCCTGCGGATGGCGACCTGGGGACGCGAGCACGCCGGGACGCCAGTGGCCCCCGGACTGATCATGCATTCGGATGCCGGGTCGCAATACAAGAGCTTGAGGCTGACCGAGCACCTGGCCATCGAGGGTTTCGCGGC
>NZ_JBBBEM010000118.1:0-59519 GCF_037154035.1 Kineococcus sp. G2
GGCGCCGGGGCCGCCCGCCGGCACCGGCCGCTCCCCCGGCGGGCGGGACGGGGCGCCGGCCGCCACCACGGCGCTCGGGATGCTCGTGCCGTCGCTGGACTACTACTGGCCGGGGGTGGTGCGCGGCGCCGAGGAGGAGGCGCGCGACCACGGCATCGACGTGGTCCTGCGCGGCTCCTCGTACGCCGGCGACGACGAGAGCCCCCAGCTGGAGCGCCTCGCCGGCCAGGCCGGGGTGCGCGGCCTCCTGGTCGCCCCCACCCTGGACGGCCCCGGCACCGCCGCCACGCTGGAGTGGCTGGCGCACGCCCCGCTGCCCGTGGTGCTGCTGGAGCGCACCGCGGTGCGCGGGCCGCACCGCGAGGCCTTCGAGTCGGTCGTCTCCGACCACCGGCTGGGCGCTGCGACGGCGGTGCAGCACCTCGCCGGGCTCGGGCACCGGCGCATCGGCGTGGCGGTCACCCGCTCCAGCCCCACCACCCCGCACGTGCGGGCCGGCTGGCGCGAGGCGTGCGAGGACCTCGGCCTGCCCCACGGGGACGCCCCGGAGGTGGACCTGCCCCCGCGCGTCGCGGGCGACTGGGACGCGGCCGTGGACGACCTGATCGACCGGGTCACCGCCACGGGCACGACGGCGCTGCTGGTGCACTCCGACCCCGACGCCATCGCGTTCGTGCAGCGCTGCGAGGCCCGCGGGCTCTCCGTGCCCGGCGACCTGTCGGTCGTCTCCTACGACGACGAGGTCGCCGGGCTGTTCCGGCCGGCGCTGACCGCGGTGCGGCCGCCGCGGCGCTCGATCGGGCGCGCCGCGGTCGGCCTGCTCACCGCGCGCCTGGCCGACCCCGGCCGGCCCGCGCACCGGGTCCTGGTCAGCCCTTCGCTGCAGGTGCGCGCCTCCACCGCCCCGCCGCGCTGAGCGGGTGCGGCCGCCCCCGGCTCAGCGGTCGCCGGGGGCGGTGGGCCAGGACCAGCCGTTGCTCTCCAGCAG
The DNA here is from genome assembly GCF_037154035.1 of Kineococcus sp. G2. Classification (NCBI taxonomy): domain Bacteria; kingdom Bacillati; phylum Actinomycetota; class Actinomycetes; order Kineosporiales; family Kineosporiaceae; genus Kineococcus; species Kineococcus sp. G2. The sequence continues at coordinate 989 of NZ_JBBBEM010000118.1, forward strand.
CTGCCGCAGCCGTCGACGGCGCTCCGCCGTGGCCGAGACCGCCCGCTGGTGGTCGCGCTCGTCGGCCAGCGGCAGGCCGGCCCGTTCCAGCAGCGCCCGGCCCGGGGCGGCGGGCACGTCCGGCACCCCGCGCGCGGTGGTCGTCCGCGACGCCGTGTCGATGTAGTGCCCGATCGCGCGGCGGACGGGTTCGACCGCATCGGGGTGCGGCCGCGCCTCGGGGGCGATCCCGCTGTCCAGCAGCAGCATCGCCTCGTCGAGGTGGACCAGGGCGCACGGTGCGGCGGAGGAGCGTTCACGGCTGCGGAAGTAGTGCAGGACCGGGTAGGCGAGGTGCTGCTCGGCGACGTCGGTCACCTGACCGGTGAGGGAGACCAGGTGCTGCACGAAGGCCGAGGCGAACCCCTGCCCGTTCCAGCCGTTGACCACGATGGACTGGGCGTCGTCGCCGAGGGTGTGGACGCGGGCCGCGAGGGCCCGCCGGTCGACCACCGCGGAGACCACCGAGAGCAGGTAGGTGATCGCCAGGGTGATGAGGAACAGTCCGCTGAAGCCGGCGACGGCGGTGAGGAGGCGACCGGTGGAGGTGGCGGAGACGTAGTCGCCCACACCGAGGGTGAAGACCGTGAACCCGGCGTAGTAGACGGTCTCCACCAGCGGGGCCGGGGCGGAGGTCTGCGCGTCGACGACGGCGCCGACCTCCCAGAACACCAGGCTCCACCCGGCCCACAGGAGCACGACCCACACCAGGACGGTGCCGAACAGCAGCGCCGGCCCGGTGCTCCTCAACAGGGCGGACCCGCTGTCGCGCCGGTGCAGGCGCAGCACCAGGTGCCAGGCGCGCCCGAGCACGAAGCGCGTCAGGGGGCCGGTGTCCCCGACCTTCAGCGTGGTGACCAGGGCGTCGAAGAAGACGGCGAGGACCACCGCCACCGCGACCACCAGCAACAGGACCTGCTCCACATCCACCGGCACACCGTGGCACCTGTCCCGGCGGGGCTGCACCTCGCGGCGGCGAACGCTCCGCAGGTCCGGTCGGCAGCTGGCGCGCCCGCCACGGACGGGTACCCGGGCACCACCGGCGGTAGCGTGCTCGCGTGGAACCCGCCGTCGGAGAGCACGGACAGCCCCACGCCCACCCGGTCGACGCCGAACGGGTGGCGCGCGCGCGTGAACGCCTGCCCTCGGCGGACGAGACCGCGCAGCTGACCGCGGCCCTGAGCCTGATCGCCGACCCCACGCGCGCCCGGGTGCTGTACGCGCTGGACCTGGTCGAGGAGTTGTGCGTGGGGGACCTCGCGCTCGCGCTGGAGGTCAACGAGGACGTCGTCGGCTACGCGCTGCGGGTGCTGCGCACGGCCGGCCTGGTCAACCGTCGCAAGGAGGGCCGGGTGGTGTTCTACCGGCTGGCCGACGGGTTCCCCGAACCTCTGCTGGAGCACTGCCTGCGCAAGGTGGTGGACCTCACCGGCGTCGGCGAGGACCGCGACGACTGAACCGCGGGGAGAGCGGCGGACGGACCGCCGGGGTGTCCCCCGCCCCGCGGGCGGGACGGGGGACGGCCGGTCAGGGGACGGTGTACCCGGCGGCGCGGAACAGCTCGTACCACTCCGCGCGCGTCAGCGGCAGGTCGGAACCCTGCGCGGCGGCGGCGACCCGCTCGGGGTTCGTCGTGCCCAGCACCACCTGCATGCCCGCGGGGTGGCGGGTGATCCACGCGGTGGCGATCGCCAGCTTCGGCACGCCGTACCGCTCCGCCAGGCGGTCGAGCACGGCGTTCAGCTCCGGGTAGCGCGGGTCGTCGAGGAACACCCCGTCGAAGAAACCCGCCTGGAACGGCGACCACGCCTGCACGGTGATGTCGTTCAGGCGGCAGTAGTCGAGCAGCCCGGCGTCGCGGGAGATCGACTGGTCCAGGCCCTGCATGTTCGCCGCGACGCCCTGCGCCACCAGGGGCGCGTGGGTGATGGACAGCTGCAGCTGGTTCGCCACGAGCGGCTGGCGCACGGAGCGCTTGAGCAGTTCGATCTGCCCCGGGGTGTGGTTCGAGACGCCGAACGCGCGGACCTTGCCGGCCTCGTGCAGCTCGTCGAAGGCGCGCGCCACCTCGTCGGGTTCGACGAGCGCGTCGGGGCGGTGCAGGAGCAGCACGTCGATGCGGTCGGTGCGCAGCGCCTCCAGCGAGGCGTTCACCGACTCCACGACGTGCTCGTACGAGAAGTCGAAGTACGGCCCGTCGGGGACGATGCCGCACTTGGTCTGGATCGTCACGGCGTCGCGCTCGGACGGGCTCAGCGGCACCGCCTCGGCCCACCGGCGCTCGCAGCGGTGCAGTTCACGGCCGTAGACGTCGGCGTGGTCGATGAAGGTGATGCCCGCGTCGCGGGCCGCGGACCACAGGGTCCTGATGTCCTCGTCGCTCATGTCCACGATGCGCATGAGGCCGAGGACGACGTTCGGCACGTCGAGGCCGCTGGTTCCCAGGGGGACGGTCTTCACGGTCACGCCTCCGACAGTTCCGCGACCTCGTCCGCGCTGAGCGCCAGCTCGGCGGCGCGGGCGGAGTCGGCGATGGTCTGCGGGCGCGAGGCGCCCGGGATGGGGACGACGACCGGCGCGAGGGCGAGTTCCCAGGCCAGGGCCACCTGCTGGACGCTGACGCCGCGGGCGTCGGCGACCCGCTGGAACGCCGCGTGCCGGCTGCCGAGCTCACCGGCGTCCTTGATGCCGCCCAGCGGGCTCCACGGCAGGAACGCGATGCCGAGCTGCGCGCAGTGCTGCAGCTCACCGAGGCTGGAGCGGAACGCCGGGGAGAACTGGTTCTGCACGGAGACGAGCCGGCCGCCGAGGACCTCGTTCGCCTCGTCGATCTGCGCCACGCTGGCGTTGGAGATGCCGGCCATGGCGATGACGCCCTCGTCGAGCAGGTCGCGCAGCGCGCCGACCGACTCCGCGTAGGGGACGCCCGGGTCGGGCCGGTGGAACTGGTAGAGGCCGATCGCCTCCACGCCCAGGCGCTTCGCGGAGGCCTTGGCGGCCTCCTTCAGGTGCTCGGGGCGGCCGTCCTGGTACCAGGAACCGTCGCCGGGGCGCAGGCTGCCGCCCTTGGTGGCGACGAGGACCTGCGAGGCGTCACCGCCCCAGCTCCTGAGGGCACGGGCGACGAGCTCCTCGTTGTGGCCGACCTCGCCGGCGTCGCGGTGGTACGCGTCGGCGGTGTCGATGAGGGTGATGCCGGCGTCGAGCGCGGCGTGGACGGTGGCGATCGACCGCTCCTCGTCGGGGCGGCCCTCGATGGACATGGGCATCGCACCGAGGCCGATGGCCGAGACGGTGCGGTTCCCGAGGCTGCGCTGCTCCATGGCCGCGACGCTAGGGAGCAGGCGGGGAGAAGTCCAACGACTGCCGCTTCTCGCTTCCAGAAGCGCGACTCATGGGCACTAGGGTTCAGCGGTGGACCTGCGCCAGATGCAGTACGTGGTCGCCCTCGCCGACGAGCAGCAGTTCACGCGCGCCGCCGCGCTCACCGGCGTCTCGCAGTCGGGGCTGTCCGCGGCGATCCGCGGCCTCGAGGAGGAGCTGGGCACGGTGCTGTTCTCGCGCACCTCGCGCCGGGTGGAACCCACCGACGCCGGCCGGGCGCTGCTGCCGCACGCGCGCTCCATGCTGGCGCAGGCGGCCGCGGCCCGCGACGCCGTCGTGCGGGCCACCCGCGAGCTGTCCGGCACGCTGCGGGTGGGAGCCGAGCAGTGCCTGGGCCTGGTGGACGTCTCCGGCCTGCTGGAGCGCTTCCACCGCCGCTACCCGCAGGTGGAGGTGCACTTCGACCAGGCCGGCTCGCACGACCTGCTCGCCCGCGTGCGCGCCGGTGAGATCGACGTCGCGTTCGTCGCCACCACCGAGCACCTCGGCGCCCTGCCGGCCACGGTGCTGGGCAGCGAGCCGCTGGTGCTGCTGTGCGCGCCGGGGCACCCGCTGGCCGGGCGGGTGCAGCAGCACGGGGGGATCGGCTGGGACGACCTCGCCGACGTCGACGTCATCGACTTCTCCCCCGCCTGGGGCGTGCGCCCGCTGAACGACGCGGCCTGCGCCGCGCACGGGGTGCGCCGCCGGGTGCGGTTCACGGTGGGCGACGTGCACACCCTCATCGACCTCGTGGACCGCGGCCTGGGCGCGGCGCTGGTGCCGCGGCACGTGGCGGGCAAGCCGCAGGCGTCCCGGCTGCGCGCGCTGCCGCTGCCGGACGGCGCCCCGCGCTGGGTCGTCTCGGCCGTCAGCTCCCCCGGCGGGCGCGGGGCCTCGGCGGCCCCGCACCTGCTGGAGATGCTCCCCGTGCCGGCCGGTCAGGACACCGGCGTCCCCAGCTCCACGTCGACCACGCACGCCCGGCCCTCGGTGACCTCCACACCGGTGGCGACCGGGGCGTAGCCGCTGGCGGTGAGGGTGTAGCGGCCGCTGGCGAGGTCCTCGAAGCAGAACCCGCCGTCCGCGCCGGTGGTGGTGCCGCCCACGAGGCCGCCGGCCGCGTCGGTGAGCGTCAGGGCGATCTCCGGCACGGGCAGGCCGTCGCCGGTGAGCACGGTGCCGGTCAGCCGCGCACCGGCGGTGAGCAGGACCTCGTGGGTCAGCGCGGCACCGCCGGGGAGCTGGAGGTTCTGCGCCACGGGCCGCTGCTCGGCGGCGAGCACGCTGAGGACGTAGTCGCCGCCGGGCAGGTCGAGGAGCCGGTAGAAACCGCCCTCCTCGCTGCGGGTGCTGGCCACGACCTCCCCGCGCACGTCGACGAGGGTGAGCACGGCGCCGGCCACGGGCCGCGCCAGGCTCCCGCGCGAGGCCGCCCGCACCCACCCGGTGATCGAGGCGGTGCCGGCCAGCTGCACGTCGCGCTCGACGGGCGCGTCGGCCACGGCCACCAGGACGGCGGCCGGCTTGGCGGCGGGGGCCGCGGCGATGAGCAGGTAGGTGCCGCCGACGGCCAGGGGGAGGTGGTAGCGGCCGTCGTCGCCGGTGGTGGCGCTCGCGACCTCCCGGCCGACCTGGTCGGTCAGGGTCACCGCCGCGCCGGGCAGCGCCCGCCCACCGGACCCGGTGAGGGTGCCGCGGACCGCCAGGCCCGTGCCGTCCTCCGCGTTCCCGGCGCCCACCGCGGCGGCGTCCTCGGGGCGCGGGCGGGGCACCACGGCGACCGGGACCTCGGCGGGCTCCTGCGCGCCGCGGGCGCCCTCGCGGGCGAGCGCCGCCTCCAGGCCGCGGCCCTCGGCGTCGACGTCCGGCACGAGCCGCTCCATCCAGCGCGGCATCCACCACGCCCTCTCCCCCAGCAGGGTGAGGGCGGCCGGCATGATCACCATGCGGACGACGAGGGCGTCGGCGAGGACGCCGACGGTCAGCGCGGTGCCGATGGAGCCGATGATCGCGTCGCCGCTGGTGGCGAATCCGACGAAGACGCCGCTCATGATGAGGGCCGCGGCCACGACGACGGGAGCGGACTGGCGGAACCCGGCCAGCACCGCGCGCTTCGGGCTCCGCCCGTGCGCGTGGGCCTCGTGGATCGCCGAGACGAGGAACATCTGGTAGTCCATCGCCAGGCCGAACAGGATGCCGACGACGAGGACGGGCATGAAGCTCAGCAGCGGCGCCGGCTGGGCGACCTGGAAGACGTCGGCCAGCCAGCCCCACTGGTAGATCGCCACGACGGAACCGAGGGACGCGCCCAGGGAGAGCAGGAACCCGGCGGTGGCCATCAGCGGCACCGCGATCGAGCGGAACAGCATCACCAGCAGCACCAGCGCCAGCACGACGATGACGGCGATGTACACCGGCAGGGCGTCGTTCAGGGCGTCGGTGACGTCGATGTCCAGGGCGGTCTGGCCGGTCACCAGGACGCGGGCGCCGTCGACGTCGCCGGTGGCGGAGCGGATGGCGCGCACCAGGTCGCTGGTGGCCTCGTCGGTCGGTCCGCTGCCGGGCACCACGGTGATGAGCTGGGCGCTGCCGTCGGCGGAGGGCGCCGGCGGCAGGACGGCCACCACGTCGTCCAGGCCCTGGACCTCCTGGGCGACGGCCCCGGCCGCGGCGGCCACGGTCTCGGTGCTCGCGCCGTCCTCGCCGTCGACGACGACGAGCAGCGTGGCCTGCGACCCCTCGCCGAAGCCCTGCACGAGCAGGTCGTACGCCTGCCGGGCGGAGCTGGCCGGGTCCTGGTTCTCGGCCGACGGCAGCGCGGTGCGCATGCTCGCCACGGGGATCGCGACGGCGCCCACGGCGACCACCGCGGCCAGCAGGGCGATCACGGGGTGGTGGGTGACGCCGCGGGCCCAGCGGCCCAGCGGGCCGGGACCGGCGAGCGCCTCCTCACCGGCCGTGTCGTCGTCGTGGGCGTGGGCGGTGGCGTGGGCGGCGAGAGCCGCCGGGTCCAGGCCGCGCTCCTTCTTCGGCAGCACCTTGCGCCCCATGACGGCCAGCAGCGCGGGCACGGCGGTCAGCGCGACGAGCACGGCGACGGCGACGGTGGCGGCGGCCGCGAGGCCCATCTCGGTCAGGAACGGGATGTCCACCACCGCCAGCCCGACCAGGGCGATGATCACGGTGGTGCCGGCGAAGACGACGGCGGTGCCGGCGGTGCCGGTGGCCTTGGCCACGGCCTGCTCGACCGTGGCGCCGCGGCGCAGCTCGCCGCGGGTGCGGGCGAAGACGAACAGGGCGTAGTCGATGCCGACGGCCAGGCCGAGCATCGAGGCCAGCGCCGGGGTGGTGGAGGACAGGGAGACGACCTTGCTGAGGGCGGTGATGCCCAGCACGCCGACGCCGACGCCGACGGCGGCGGTCAGCAGGTTCGCCCCGGCCGCCACGAGCGAGCCGTAGGTCAGGACCAGGACGACGAGGGCGACGGCCACGCCGATCGCCTCGCTGGTGTGGCCGACCGGCTCGCCGGTGAACAGCTGGGAGGTGACCTCCACCCGCACCTGGCCGCCGGCGGCGTCCAGGTCGTCGCCGGTGGCGTCCTCGAACGCCTCCGTCGTCGCCTCGCCGACCTCGCCGACGCCGCCGTCGAACGTGACGGTCGCGGCGGCGATGGTCTGGTCGGCGGAGACGCGCGGGCTCTCGGGCGCCAGCGGGTCGGTCACCGAGACCACGCCGTCGATGCCGCGCAGCTCCTCCAGCAGGCCCTGGACGACGGCGGCGTTCTCGCCGGTGAGCGTCTGCCCGTCCGGCGCCTGGAGGACGACGGTGGCGGTGGCGGCGTCCGCGCCGGCGCCGGAGAACTCCTCGGAGATCACGTCCAGGCCCTCGCTGGCCTGGGTGCCGGGGATGGAGAAGCCCGTGTCCTCGGCGGCGGTCTGCTCCAGCCCCAGCGCCAGGGCGGCGATCACGGCGAGCAGCAGGGCCCAGACGGACAGCACCAGCCGGCGTCGGCGGGCGCTGAACCGCCCGAGGCGGTGCAGCAGGGTGGCCATGGGGACTCCTCGGCGCGGTGGGCGGGGTGCACGCCGACGCCGGTGGCGGCCTGCTGGATAGCCGATCGGCTAGCGGACCGGCTTCCTGAAGGTAACCCCGGACTCCGGGGCCGACAAGTCACCCGTCAGCCGTACGGCTAGGAGCCCGTCAGCCGATCGGCAAGTTCCCAGGGGGCGCGGCGAGTACGGTGGACGGGTACGGCGACCACCTCGCGGGGCGGTCCGGGGATCGGGGGGACCATGACGGCAGCGGGTTCCGCGGCGAGCGCCGGCGAGCGCCGGTCGGTCACCGACCCCGCCCGGCTGCACGAGGCCGCGCTGCGGCTGTTCGCGCAGCACGGCACCAGCGGCACGTCCCTGCAGATGATCGCCGACGAGCTGGGCGTCACGAAGGCCGCTCTCTACTACCGCTACAAGACCAAGGACGAGCTGGTGCTGGGGGTGGTCCGCCCCTTCCTCGAGGAGCTGCTGCGCGTGCTGGAGGCCGCGGCGGCGCGGCGGGGGCGGCGCGCCCAGGTGGAGGCGGTCCTGACCGGGCTGGTCGACGTGGTCGTGCGGGGCCGCGGGTTGTACGTCGTCCTGGTCAGCGACCCCACCGTCGCCCACCTGCTGGGCGAGCACCCGCTGCTGCGGCGCGCCGGTGACGAGCTGGTCGCCCTGCTCGCCGGCCCGGACCCCGACGCCGCCGCGCGCGTCACCGTCAGCCTGTTCCTGACCGGCCTGGTCGGTCCCCTGCACGACCCCGCGTGCGCGGACGTGGACGACGAGGAGCTGCGCAGCACCCTGCTGGCGCTGGGCCGGCGCCTGCTCCTGCCGCACCGGGCGCCGCACCGCTGAGCGGCGCCCGGGCGGTGCGCCGGGCGGTGGGGCACGCCGTTCAGGCGTACAGCGCCTCCGCGTCCGCGGCGAAGACCCGCATCACCTCGCCGCGGCGCATCTTCAGGCTGGGGGTCAGGCAGTCGTTCTCGACGGTGAAGTCCTCCTCCAGCACGCGGAAGCGGCGGATCGACTCGGCACGGCTGACGGCGGCGTTGGCGCCGTCCACCGCCCCCTGCAGCTCGGCGAGCACGGCCGGGTCCTCCTGGGCCGCCGCGACCGTCAGGCCCGGGCGCCCGTGCAGCTGCCCCCACGCGCTCAGCGCCTGCTCGTCCAGGGTGAGCAGGCACCCCACGTAGGGTCGCCCCTCCCCCACCACGACGGCCTGCGAGATCAGCGGGTGGGCGCGCAGGCGGTCCTCCAGCACGGCCGGGGCGACGTTCTTGCCGGCGGCGGTGACGATGATCTCCTTGGCGCGGCCGGTGATGCGCAGGCGACCCGCCCCGTCGAGCTCGCCGACGTCGCCGGTGCGGAACCAGCCGTCGCGGAACGCCTCGGCGGTCTCCTCGGGCCGGTTGAGGTACTCGCGGAAGACGCCGATGCCGCGGCAGAGGATCTCCCCGTCCTCGGCGATCGCCACGTCGGTGCCCGGCAGGGGCGTGCCGACGGTGCCGATGTGCACGTCGCCGGGGCGGTTCACGCTGGCGGGTGCCGCGGTCTCCGTCAGGCCCCACCCCTCGAACACGGTGATCCCCGCCCCGCGGAAGAAGTGGCCCAGGTGCTCGCCCAGCGAGGCGCCGCCGGAGACGGCCCGGGTGAGCCGGCCGCCCAGGGTGGTGCGCAGCTTCGCGTACACGAGGCGGTCGAACAGCGCGTGCCGCGCCCGCAGCGCCGGGCCGGGCCCGCCGGTGTCCAGGGAGCGCGAGTACGCCACGGCCGTCGCCTCGGCGCGCGCGAACAGCGCCACGCGCAGCTTCCCGCCGGTGGCCGCCTTGTGCTGGGCGGCGGCGTGCACCTTCTGGAACACGCGCGGGACCGCGAGGACGAACGTGGGGCGGAACCCCTGCAGGTCCGCCAGCAGCTCGCGGGTGTCGGGGGCGAAACCCATCGGCACCCGCGCCGACAGGCACAGCGCCTCCACGAACCGGGCCAGCACGTGCGCCAGCGGGATGAACAGCAGGGTTCGGGCACCGGGCTCGTCGAGCATGTCCGGCATGACGGCGTGCGCGTTGCGGGCCAGGTCGACGAAGTTGGCGTGGGTGAGCACGCAGCCCTTGGGGCGGCCGGTGGAGCCGGAGGTGTAGACGATCGTGGCGGTGTCGGCCGGGCCGGCGGTGGTGCGGGCGGCCTCCAGGGCGTCGTCGCCGACCTCGCGCCCGGCGGCGGCCAGCTCCTCCAGGCCACCGGTGTCCAGGGTCCACGCGTGCACCAGGGAGGGGACCTGCCCGCGCACGCCCGCCAGCAGCTGCGCGTGCTCGGTGCTCTCCACCACGCAGGCCACCGCGGCGGAGTCGGACAGGATCCACGCCACCTGCTCGGGCGAGGAGGTGTCGTACACGGGGACGACGACGGCGCCGGCGAACCAGCAGGCGGCGTCGACGACGGTCCACTCGTAGCGGGTGCGGGACATCAGCCCCACCCGGTCCCCCGGGCGCACGCCGGCCGCGATCAGCCCCCTGGCGACCGCGCGCACCGTCGCGGCGAACTCCGCGACGCTCACGTCGCCCCAGGCGCCGGTGGCGTCCTTGCGGCTGAAGCAGACCGCCCCCGGGTCCGCGCGCTCCCAGTCGACGACGAGGTCGCTGAGGTTGCCACCGGTCGCCGGCGGCACCTCGGGGGGACGGCTGGAGACGACGAGCGGCTGCGCGGGGCGGCCCGCCGCATCGGGCGCACCGGTGTTCGGCGTCGCGGGGCTGCTCGGCGTCGTCGTCGACACCTCGGCAGACGTCATCGGCTGCTCCTCGGTCCGCACCACCGTCGCCGGGGGTGCCGTGCTGGTCCCCGGATGATGCGCTCGCCGGGTGCGGCGGTCAAGGCGACACCCCCCGGACGGGGGGCGGCATCGAGCGCCGGGCCCGCGGCCGGGCGCGCCGGTGCCCGCGGTCCCGCCGGGCGGGGACCGCGGGCACCGGTGCGCGGCGTCAGGCGGTGACGCCGGCGCCCCGCTCCGCCGCCGGGGCGGGGGCGGCGGGGCCGCGGGTGCGCGCCGCGGCGATGACGGCCGCGCCGATCAGGCCCGCGACGGCGAACATCACGAAGCCCCACCGGGAGGCGCCGGAGGCGATGAGCAGGCCACCGACCCAGGGACCGGCGACCGCGCCCCACCGGCCGATGCCGGCCGCCCAGCCGACGGCGGTGGCGCGGCTGCGCGCCGGGTAGGTGGTGCCGACGGCGGCGTAGACGAGCGTCTGCGCGCTGAACAGCCACGCCCCGGCGAGGAACACCACGAGGTAGGTCAGCAGCAGCGGCATGCGCAGGAACAGCAACCCGACGGCCGCCGCGGTCAGCAGGAACCAGGCCACGGCCACGGTGCGGGCGCCGATGCGGTCCGCGAGGCGGCCGGCGACGAGCATGCCGACGATGCCGCCGATGTTGATGACGACGAGGAAGCTGACGGCCGAGCCCAGTTCGTACCCGGCGGCGCGCATCATCGTGGGCAGCCAGGTGCTCACGCCGTAGACGAGCACCAGGCCGAAGAAGGAACCGATCCAGAACAGGACGGTGACCTTGCGCAGCCCGGGCGCGAACAACCCGCGCAGCCCGGTGCGCTCGCTGTCGCCCTCCGCGGCCACCGGGGCGTACGCCTCCAGGGGGACGCCGTAGCGGGTGGCGAGACGCTGAGCCTGCTCGGTGCGGCCCTTGGCGAGCAGGAAGGTGATCGACTCGGGCAGCAGCACCCACAGCACCGGCACCACGAGCACCAGGGGCAGGGCCCCCAGCCAGAACACCGCGCGCCAGCCGAGCGCCTCCACGACGCTCATCGCCAGCACGCCGGCCAGCGCACCGCCGGCCTGGTGGGCGGTCATGAGCAGCGTCACGGTGATGTTCTTGCGCCCGGGCGGGGCGAACTCCAGGACCGTGGTGATGGCGGTGGGCAGCAGCCCGCCCAGGCCGAACCCGGCGACGAAGCGCGCCGCGCCGAAGGCGGCGGCCCCCGGGGCCAGCGCGCAACCGGCCGAGGCCAGGGAGAACACCACGACACCGGCCAGCAGGATCGTGCGCCGCCCCACCCGGTCGGTGATGATCCCGGAGGTCAGGGCCCCGAGGAGCATGCCGAAGGTGGTCAGGCTGCCGATCTCGCCCGCGGTCGCGGCGTCCAGGCCGAACGACTCGTCGGCGAGCACCGCGGGCAGGACCGCGCCGTAGGAGAACAGGTCGAGGCCGTCCACCAGGACGGTGAACCAGCACAGGCCCAGGACGAGGGCCGCGAGCCGGGCGGTCGCGGGCCGGGCGGCGGGCAGGGGTGGCGAGGACATCGTCGTACCTCCGTGGGAAGGGGTTCCGGGCGCGGGGACGCACCCGTGGGCGCGGTCAGCGGGTGACGGGCGCCTGGAGCAGTGCGGTCAGCAGGTCGTGGGCGGCCGCGGCGACGCGGGGTTCGACGCCGAGCTCGCGCAGCTGCCCGGCTGCGGCGGCCATCTCGTCGGCCCGGCGGCGGGCGTGCCGGTGGGTGCCGTCGACGAGCCGGTCGAGGGTGCGCTCGTCGAAACCCGCGAGCTCGGCGGCGATGTTCTCGCGCAGCCAGTCCTCCACACCGGCGGCGCGGGCACCCTCCAGCGCCTCGACCACGGCCGCGGCCAGGCCCTTGTAGAACACGCTGCGCAGCAGCTTGCGGGAGATCGCCGCTCCCGGCGGGCCGTCGAGGACGTCGACCGCGGCCCCCCAGGTGCGCAGCGCCGCTGCGCACCGCTCGGCGCCCGGCCCGGAGACCACCATCGGGGTGCGCAGGCCCTTGCCGGGCACGGGCGCCATCAGCGCGACGTCCGCGACCGCCACGTCCCGGCCGTCGAGCCGGGCGGCGAGCTGCTGCTTGACGCCGGGCGAGGCGGTGTTGAGGTCGGCCCACACGGTCCCGGGGCGCAGGGCGCCCAGCGCCGCCTCGAGCGCGGGCAGCGCGTCGTGGGAGCTGTTGACGCTGAGGACCAGGTCGGCGTCGCGGACCGCGTCGCGCTCGTCGCGGCGCACGTCCACACCCGCCGGCGCGTCCGCGACGGGGTCGTAGCCGCGCACGTCGGCGCCGGCGGCGAACAGGTCGCGGGCGATCTCCGCACCCGCCTCACCGAGGCCGAGGACGGCGACGCGCGCGTCCGCGGGACCGTCGGTCACCACGCGTTCCCCTCGACGGGGTCGCTGCCCACCGTCACGCGCTCACCCTGCGGCACGGGCGGGGTGCCGTGGGTGTGGAAGGACTCGATCGTCTTCAGGCCCCACGCCTGCCCCTTGGCCCGCTCGGCCTCGGTCCAGTCCACCGGCTGCCAGTCGGGCGCGATGACGAGGCGGGCGCCGGCGTTGCACAGCTCGACGCGGTTGCCGCCGGGCTCGTAGACGTACAGGAAGAACGTCTGCTGGATGGCGTGCTTGTGCGGGCCGGTCTCGATGAACACGCCGTGGTCCAGGGCCAGGTCGGCCGCGCGCAGGACGTCCTCGCGGGTGTCGGTGGCGAAGGCGATGTGGTGCAGGCGCCCGGAGGAGCCGGTCCAGTCGCGCGTCCACACCGCGTCGTAGCCCTTGTTCGTGAACGTCGTCCAGCTGCCGGCGGTGGTGCCGTCGTCCAGGACGATCTGCTCGGTGACCAGGGCCCCCAGGGTGTCGCGGAAGTAGTCGCGGTTGGGCACCACCTCGGCGCCGAGGTAGTTCACGTGGTCCAGCCGGCGCACCGGCACGCCGTGGGCGGGGCGCGCCTGGGCCTGGTTCTTCAGGGAGGGTTCCAGCCCGGCGGGCGGGGCGTACCACTCGGTCTCGTAGTACACGCCCATCTCGTGCCCGTCCGGTTCGGTGAACACGTAGGTGGGCCCGCAGCCGGGGTCGCCGTCCCGCCAGCCGGTGCCGCGCCCGGTCGCCTCGATCCGCTGCACGACGCGCTGCAGCGCCTCCGGGCTCGCGGCGCGCAGGTTCGTGCGGCCGATGCCGGAGGTGGTGTGGGCGGTGAGCTTGAGCGTGGTGCGCTCGTAGTCGTCCCAGGCGTGCAGGAACACCGAGTCGCCGTGCTCGGCGACCCGGGTCAGACCCAGGTACCCGGTGAAGAACTCGACGGACTGCTCCAGCACGGGCGTGCGCAGCTCGACGTGGGACAGGTGGGCGATCTCGTGCAGCGGGGGCATCGTCGTCTCCGGGAGTGCGGGGGCTGTGCGGGGTGGGTCAGGCGCGCGGGTACGCGGTGCCGTCGAAGAGCTTGCGGGCGGTGCGGACCACGCCGGACCGCACGGCCCGCGGGGGGTCGGTGGCGGTGTCGACGACCACGTCGACGAGGAGGTGGCCGGTGGGGTGCTCCACGTCGACCGTGGTGGCCCCGGCGGGCCAGTCGCGGGTCAGCTCGTGGCCGACGGCCCCGGGCAGCAGCGCCCCGGTGACCGCGCTGACCGCGGCCAGCACCCCGATGGCGGTGTGCGGGCGCACCGGGATGAACGAGCGGGTGCACAGCCCGCCGCCGTCGGCCGCCGGGGCCAGCAGGATCGTCTTGGGCACGGAGGACGCGGTGACGTCGCCCAGTCCCATCAGCGCGCCCACCTTCACGCGGAAGGCGTCCACGCGTTCCAGCAGGCCGGTGTCGGCGGCCAGCTCCTCGTGCGTCTCGTACCCGGTCAGGCCGAAGGAGGCGGCCGTCGCGAGGGCCACGGGCATGCCGTTGTCGACGCAGGTGACGTCGATCCCGTCGACGGTGTCGCGCACGTTCCCCGTGGGCAGCAGCGCGCCGGTCGCCGAACCCTCGGTGTCGGCGAAGTCCAGCACGACCGGGGCCGCCGTCCCGGGAACACCCGCGATGCTCACGTCCCCGCGGTACTCGACGTGCCCGCCCGGGGTGGGGAAGGTCGCCACGGCGAGGCTGTCGGAGTTCACCATGCGGATGCGCACGCTGGTCTCGCGCTCCCCGGCGGCCACCAGCCCGCGCTCGACGGCGAAGGGGCCGACGCCGGCGAGGACGTTGCCGCAGTTCTGCTTGTCGCTGACCGTCGCCTCCTCGACGCCGAGCTGGAGGAACAGGTAGTCGACGTCGGCGTCCGGGTGCCCGGAGGGGCCGACCACGGCCACCTTGCTCGTCAGCGAGGTGGCACCGCCGAGGCCGTCGATCTGGCGCGGGTCGGGGGTCCCCATCAGCCGCAGCAGCAGGTCGTCGCGCACGGCAGGGTCGGCCGGCAGGTCGCGGGCGTCGAAGAACAACCCTCGGGAGGTCCCGCCGCGCAGCATCGTGCAGCGCACCCCGCTGTCGTCGTACGTCACGCGCGGCCCTCGGGCAGTTCCGCGTGCGGGACGTACTCGACGCCGAGGGCGGCGAGCTTCTCGCGCATCCCGTACACGTCCAGACCCAGCTCGCCGGCCCGGAACCGGGCGCGGTTCGCCTCCTCCTTCTCGGCGCGGGCCCGCGAGGCGGTCAGCACCGCGGCCGCCCGTTCGCGCTCGACGCGCACCACGCCGTCGTCGTCGGCGACGACCACGTCACCGGGGGAGATCAGCTGCCCGCCGAGCACGACGGGGACGTTGACGGCCCCCGGGGTCGCCTTGACGCTGCCCTGGGCGCTGACCGCCGTGGACCAGGCGGGGAAGCGCATCTCGTGCAGCTCGGCGACGTCGCGGACGCCCGAACCCAGCACGACGCCGCGCACCCCGCGCTGCGCCAGGGCGGTGGCGAACAGCTCGCCGAACAACCCGTCGGTGGACGGGGAGTTCGTCGCCACGACGAGCACGTCGCCCTCGCGGCACTGCTCCACGGCGACGTGGATCATCAGGTTGTCCCCCGGCCAGCACAGCGCGGTCACGGCCGTGCCGCCGGTGCGCGCGCCGGGCCACGCGGGCCGGAACGCCGGCCCGAGGTACCCGGTGCGCCCCTGCGCCTCGTGGACGGTGGCGACACCGTGCTCACCCAGCGCCGTGGCGGTGGTCAGGTCCGCGCGCGGCGGGTCGGTGACGACGACGTTCCTCACGCCAGGGCTCCCTCGGTCGGTGCGGTCGCGGCCCGTCGCTGCAGCGCCGCGTCCAGCCGCGGGTAGACGCGCCGGGCGTTGAGCTCGTAGACCTTCTCCAGCTCGGCGGCGTCGAGGCCGTGGGCGTCCACGTAGCGGCGGGTGTCGTCGAAGTGGTGGCCGGTGCGCGGGTCGATGCCGCGCACGGCGCCGACCGCCTCCGAGCCGAAGAGGACGTTGTCGGCGCCGACGACGTCGAGGAGCAGGTCGATGCCGGGCTGGTGGTACACGCAGGTGTCGAAGAAGACGTTGCCCATCACCGACTCCTCCAGCGGTGGGCGGCCGAGCATGTCGGCCAGGCCGCGGAAGCGTCCCCAGTGGAACGGCACGGCTCCCCCGCCGTGGGGGACGACGAAGCGCAGGCCGGGGAACTCCCGGAACAGGTCCGCCTGCAGGAACTGCATGAACGCCGTGGTGTCGGCGTTGAGGTAGTGCGAGCCGGTGGCGTGGAAGGCGGGGTTGGTCACCGCCGAGACGTGCACCGTGGCCGGCACGTCCAGCTCCACCATCGCCTCGTAGAGGGGGTACCAGCTGCTGTCGGTCAGCGGCGGCGCGTCCCAGTGCCCACCGCTGGGGTCGGGGTTGAGGTTGCAGCCGACGAACCCCAGGCCCTCCACGCAGCGGCGCAGCTCGCCGACGGAGCGCTCGATCGGCACGCCCGGCGACTGCGGCAGCTGGCAGACGCCGACGAACCGCTCGGGGTACAGCCCGACCACCCGGGCGATCAGGTCGTTGCTGACCTGGGCCCAGCGGGCGCTGACGTGCTCGTCGCCGACGTGGTGGCCCATCGCCGAGGCGCGGGGCGAGAAGATCGTCAGGTCCACGCCCCGTTCGTCCATCAGGCGCAGCTGGCTGCCCTCGATCGACGCGCGGATCTCGTCGTCGTCGATGCGGGGGTACGCCGGGGCGTCGCGGCCGGCGTCGAACGCCGCCTGCTGCGCCCGGCGCCACTCGGTGTGCGCGGCCGGCGCGGTCGTGTAGTGGCCGTGGCAGTCGATGATCACGTCTCGCTCCTCCAGGGGCCTGCCGCGGCGGGGGCCGCGAGCTCCCTCGCTCGTCCCGAGGAGGCTAGGAACCTGTCGACCAGATTGTCAACAATCTTGTCGCGAATCCATCTCGCCGTGCCGGACCAGGCACCTCCTAGAGTGCTGCGGACCCGATGCCCCACCGCACCGCCGAGGAGAGCACCGTGAGCGTGGCACCGCAGGAGGGCGCCGCCGGGACGCGCACCGCCCTGGAGGCGCTGCGCGCGGCGCTGCTGACCGGCGACCTGGCCCCCGGCCAGCGGCTCGTGGAGGCCGACCTGGCGGCCGCCCACGGCGTCAGCCGGGCCAGCGTGCGAGCGGCCCTGATGGACCTGACCGCGGAGGGTCTCGTCGAGCGCATCCCCCACCGCGGTGCCCGCGTGCGGGTCGTCACCGTGGAGGAGGCGGTGGCCATCACCGAGTGCCGCATGGTCCTCGAAGGGCTGTGCGCCGCCAAGGCCGCCGCCCGCGTCGACGACGAGCAGGCCGCCGTGCTCACCGCCCTCGGCCACCGGCTGCAGGAGGCCGTCGCCGCCGGCGACCCCGTCGCCTACTCCGCGCACAACCGGGAGCTGCACCGCCTGCTGCGCGAGATGTCCGGCCAGGAGGTCGCCACCGGTCTGCTGGACCGGCTCAACGCGCAGATCGTGCGCCACCAGTTCCGCCTGGCGCTGCGCGCCGGCCGCCCGCAGGTGTCGCTGCCGGAGCACCTGGCGATCATCGACGCCGTCGTCCAGCGGGACCCGCAGGGCGCCGAGCAGGCCGCGCGCACGCACCTGGCCAGCGTCATCGCCGCCCTGCAGGAGTCGGCGGACGGCTGAACCGGCCGGCGCGCCAGGCTCCGGGAGCCGTTCCCGGGAGTTCCCGGTGCGGCTGCGCGGAGCCCGCTGTGAGCACGCTGGGTACGGCGACCCCCTTGCGGCGCAAGCGTTCCGCGCCGAGCTGTGAGAACCGGCGGCGAGGTGCCGTTCCCGGCCCGCGGGTGCTCCAATGGATTCCACGGAACCGTCGGGACGGAAGGAGACGGGACGTGGCGGACGCGTTCGGTCCCGCAGGCGCAGGGCACGGGCCCCGCCCGCAGCACCTGCAGCAGTGGCAGACCGCGCAGTGGCAGGACGCGGGGGGCGGTGACCCGCACGTCGCGCTGCTGGGCGTGCTGCTGCTGGCCCTGCTCGCCGTGGCGGCGCTCGCGTGCGCGCTGGTGGCCGGCCCGCCGCCGTGGCTGGCCCGCGCACTGCCCCGCGCGCGCCGCCGCGCGGTCCCGCCGCCGGCGCCCCCGCGGCTCGACGGCAGCGCCCTGGACCGGCACCCGGTGGCACGGGAGCGCTTCGAGCGGGTGGCGGCGGTCGTCGCGGAGCTGCAGGCGTACGCCGCCGCGCGCAGCGGGCCGCTGGAAGCCCTGCACGAGCACCGGCTGGCGGCGCTGCGCGACGGCCTGGCGGAGCTGGCCGCGACCCTGGGTCCGCTGCCGCCGGACGTCGCCGCGGCACCGGGCCCGGCGGGAGCACCGGCTGCGCTGGAGCGGGCGCTGCGGACCCTGGCGCTGCTGGAGCGGGAGGCGTGGCGGCTGCGCGAGGACGTCTACGCCGGCGCGGTGGACCGCCTGCACCAGCAGCACCGCTTCGCGGAGGGCAAGTACGGCAGGCCCGCTTCCCTGCTGGACCTGTCCTGAGGGGGCGGGGTCCGAGGGGAGGGGGCCGCCTCACAGCACCGTGGCGAGGTGCTCCAGCGCGCGCAGCGGGTCGTCCCCGGTGGGGATGAGGACGGCGCTGGTGACCCCGGCGGCGAACAGCCCCGCCAGCCGCGCCCGCGCCTGCTCGGGGGTGCCGGTGACCGCGAGCCGGTGGACCCACGCGTCGGGCAGGCGGCGGGCGAACTCCTCCCGGCTGCCGCAGTCGCGGCGCAGCGCCGCCAGGTCCGCGGCGAACGGCAGCGGCGCCAGGTGCGGGGCCCAGTCGGGTTCGCCGATCCACTCCAGGCCGGTGCGCGCCGCGGCGAGGGCGGTGGCCTCGTCGGGGTGCACGGCGGCGGCGTTGTAGGCGACGACGAGGTGCGGGCCGGTGGCGGCGACCTGCTCCAGCGCGGCGCGCACGTACTCCGGGGTGACCGGTTCGGCCAGGACGGTGCCGTCGGCGGCACGGCCCGCCAGAGCCAGGGAGCGCGGCCCGCGCACCCCCGCCAGCAGCGGCGGCACCTGCGCGGGGACGGCCGAGGGGTCCAGGCGCACCCCGTCCAGCCGCACCGGGCCGGCGGAGGCGGTGGCGTCGCACGCCCGGCCGCGCAGGAGGTCGGCGAGGACGCCGAACTGCTGCTCCAGCAGCGCCAGCGGGCTGGCCGGCCACTGCCCCACCGAGCGCATCCACGCGGGCATCCCGTGGCCCAGGCCGACGTCGAGGCGCCCGGGGAAGAGCTGGGCGAGGGTGGCGACCTCCATGGCGGTGAACGCGACGTTGCGGGCGCCGGCCGGCAGGACGCCGACGCCGACGCGCAGCCGGGAGGTGGAGGCGAGGACGGCCGCGGCCTGCGCGACCCCGCCGCGGAAGCCGAGGTCCTCCACGACCCACAGCTCGTCGAAGCCGAGCTCGTCGGCGCGGCGCGCGAAGGGCAGCACCCGCGCGGCGTCGAGGTCGCGCGGCAGCAGAACGCCGACGCGGCCCCGTCCGGTGCCGGCCACCGTCAGCTCGCCCTCGCGGCCGGGGCGGCGGAGGCCGTGATGACGCGGGTGAGGCCGTCGCGCAGCGCCTCGAGCTCCGCGACGTCGACCCCGAGGCGCTGGACGACCTGCGCGGGCACCTGCTCGGCGCGGGCGCGCAGCGCACGGCCCCGCTCGGTGAGCGAGACGGCGAGCGAGCGCTGGTCCTGCGGCAGCCGGCGCCGCTCCACGAGCCCGGCGACCTCGAGGCGCTTCAGCAGCGGCGAGAGGGTGGGCGGGTCGAGCTGCAGCGCGTCGCCGAGCTCGCGCACCGACATCGGCTCGGCACCCCACAGGGCCAGCATCACGAGGTACTGCGGGTGCGTGAGCCCGAGGGGTTCGAGCACCGGCCGGTACACGGCGAGGACGCTGCGGGCGGCGACGACGAGCGCGAAGCAGACCTGCCGCTCCAGCGCCAGGGGGTCCTCCCCCGGCGTGGTCTGGATCACGGGGTGCCGGTCGGGGGTTGAGCTCACCCCTCGAGGGTACGATAGTTAGTGCACGAAGAGTTCGCCCGTGAACGACGAGATCGAGGACCGCCATGCCTCTCGACGACCCCGACGGCCTGCCCCCGGGCCTGCAGCGGCCGCGGTCGAAGAACCGCTGGGTCGACCTGGCGCTGGACGCGTTCTTCTCCTTCAGCGGCCCGGCGCAGATCTCGTCGCACGAGGGGCCGCAGCGCGGGCCGCGCACCGACGAGGAGGCGCGCGCCGGGTACGCGCAGTGGGAGCGCGTGACCGTCGGCGGCCACACCTACCTCGTGGAGCGCAAGGGCGGGCAGGACCCCGCCTGACCGCCCCCGCCCGACCGCCCCCGCCCGACCCACCGGACCGGTGCCGACGGGTCAGTGGCCGCCGCCGAGGTGGCCGGCCAGGCGCTCGTAGCGCTCGGCGCTGGCCTCGTTCAGCCCGACGATCTCGGCGTGCTTGCCCTTGGCTGCGTACTTCGTGGTGATCGCGTCCAGGGCGGCCACCGTGGAGGCGTCCCACACGTGCGCGTCGGAGAGGTCGATGACGACCTCGTCGGGGTCCTCGGCGTAGTCGAACTGGTAGACGAGGTCGTTGGAGGAGGCGAAGAACAGCGCCCCGGTCACCCGGTAGCGGCGCACCGCCCCGTCCTGCTCCAGGGTCCCCTCCACCTGCACCAGGTGCGCGACCCGCCGGGCGAACAGCAGCGCGGCCACCAGCACGCCGACGACGACGCCGATGGCCAGGTTGTGCGTGGCGACCACGACGGCGACGGTCACGACCATCACCGCGGTCTCGCTGCGCGGCATGCGCCGCAGGGTCGCCGGGCGCACGGAGTGCCAGTCGAACGTGCCCACCGACACCATGATCATCACCGCGACCAGGGCGGCCATCGGGATGATCGCCACCACGTCGCCCAGGCCGACGACCAGGATCAGCAGGAACGTGCCCGCCAGGAACGTCGACAGGCGGGTGCGGGCACCGGAGCGCACGTTGATCATCGTCTGGCCGATCATGGCGCAGCCGCCCATGCCGCCGAAGAAGCCGGTGATGACGTTGGCCGCGCCCTGCCCCCACGCCTCGCGGGTCTTGTGCGAGCGGGTGTCGGTGATGTCGTCGACGAGCTTGGCCGTCATCAGCGACTCCATCAGCCCCACCAGCGCCACGCCCAGCGCGTAGGGGGCGATGATCTGCAGCGTCTCGTACGTCAGCGGCACGTCGGGGAAGAACAGCGCCGGCAGCGAGTCCGGCAGCTCGCCCTGGTCGCCCACGTCCGGCACGACCAGGCCCGACACGACGACGGCGGCGGTCAGCAGCACGATCGCCACCAGCGGCGCGGGCACGACGGTGGTCAGCTTCGGCAGGAACACCATGATCGCGATGCCGACCGCCACCATGACGTAGACGACCCACGGCACGTCCCGCAGGTACGGCAGCTGCGCGGTGAAGATCAGGATGGCCAGGGCGTTGACGAAACCGACCATGACGCTGCGCGGCACGAACCGCATCAGCCGGGCCACCCCGAGCAGGCCCAGGACGATCTGGAGCGCCCCGGCCAGGATCACCGTGGCGACGAGGTAGTCCAGTCCCCGCTCCCGCACGAGGGGGGCCACCACGAGCGCCACCGCCCCGGTGGCCGCGGAGATCATCGCCGGGCGCCCGCCGAGGAAGGCGATGGAGACGGCCATGGTGAAGGAGGCGAACAGCCCCACGCGCGGGTCGACGCCGGCGATGATGGAGAAGGAGATGGCCTCGGGGATCAGGGCCAGGGCGACCACGAGACCGGCCAGGACCTCGGTGCGCAGCACCTTCGGGGAGGCCAGCCACGCCGGCCGGCCCGGACCGCTGCGGGGCGCTCGCGCCGGTGCCGGCGCGGTCATCTGCTCGGGGTTGGTCAAGAGGTGTTTCCGTTCGTGCTCACGGGGCCCGCCGCAGCGCACCCCTGGTGGGCGGGTCTGAAGTCGATCTCCACCGGGGCGCACCGCTGCGCCGGTTCGTCCGTGGGCCGCACCGGAGCACCGCGAGGTGCGTCGACGGCACGAGGGCCTCAGGCACGATACCTTCACGCGACGTCAGAGTCCAAGCGCCTCCCGAGCACCCCCCGCCGCGGCCGGGTCGTAGCATCCGGGGCCACCGCACACCGACCGACGCGAGGGAGAACCCCGTGGCCCACCCGCCCCTTCCCCAGGACGTCGCCGCGCTCTTCGCGCGCCCCAACCCCGCCGTCATGGCCACCGTCCACCCGGACGGCCACCCGGTCAGCGTCGCCACCTGGTACCTGCTCGAGGACGACGGACGGGTCCTGCTGAACCTCGACGCCGCCCGCGCGCGCCTGCGGCACCTGCGCGCCGACCCGCGGGTCTCCCTCACCGCGCTGGCGCAGGACGACTGGTACACCCACGTCAGCGTGCAGGGCCGCGTCGTGGAGTTCCGCGACGACACCGACCTCACCGACATCGATCGCCTCTCGCGGCACTACCTGGGCACCGAGTACCCCACGCGCGACCGCGCACGGGTCAGCGCGCTGGTCGAGGTGGAGCGCTGGCACGGCTGGGGAGCCGCCCAGCAGGGGTGAGGACGCCCGGACCTACCCTGGGGGCGTGTCAGGACACGAGCCCATCCTCGACCCGGACCCGGCGAACCCGCACAGCGTGAACTTCCGCACGCGCAAGTGGGTGCGCCCGGAGGACCTCAACGCCAACGGCACCCTCTTCGGCGGCAGCCTGCTGCGCTGGATCGACGAGGAGGCCGCCATCTACGCGATCCTCCAGCTCGGCAACGGCCGCGTCGTCACGAAGTACGTCTCGGAGATCGAGTTCGTCTCCTCCGCGCGGCAGGGCGACCTCATCGAGATGGGCCTGCGCGCGGTGCGGTTCGGGCGCACCTCCCTGACGATGCGCGCGGAGGTCCGGAACATGATCACCCGGCAGAGCATCCTGACGATCGAGGAGATCGTGTTCGTGAACCTCGGCCCGGACGGACGCCCGGCGCCGCACGGGTACACGACCATCACCTACGACCGCGACCGCATCCCCGACACCATGCAGGTCGACGGCTGACCACCGGCGGGAGCGGCGGGAGCCCGGGCGGTCGCCGACCGGAGGGCGCGGGCGGCCCGGTCGTCGCGCTGACGGTGGACGCGGACCTGCTGGCGCTGCTGCCGGCGCGCGCCCGTCGCACCGGCCGGCTCCTCGTGCGGCACGAGGAGCACGCCACGGCCGGCCACGTCGTGCAGGCGGCGGGGATCCCGCTCACCGAGGTCGGCGCGCTCGCCGTGGACGGTCGCCCCGCCTCCGCCGCCGATCGGCTGCACCCGGGCGCGCAGCTGCACGCCGGGGCGGTCGGACGACCGGAGACCGTGCCCGCCGGGGGTTTCCTGCTGGACGTGCACCTGGGCAGCCTGGCCCGCCGGCTCCGCCTGCTGGGCCTGGACGCGGCGTGGTCCGCGCACGCCGACGACCCGGACCTGGTGGCGCGGGCGCGCGAGGAGGACCGGGTGCTGCTGACCGCCGACCGGGGCCTGCTGGCGCGCCGGGCCCTCCCTCGCGGCGCGCTGGTGCGCGGTGCCGGGGCGCAGGCGCAGCTCGCCGACGTGCTGGACCGCTTCCGTCCCGCGCTCGCCCCGCTGACGCGCTGCACCGCGTGCGGCGCCCCGCTGCGCGCGGTGGCGAAGGAGGAGGTGACGGCGGACGTGCCCGCCGGCACCCTGCGCAGCTACGACGAGTTCTCCCGGTGCACGGCGTGCGGGCGGGTGTACTGGCGCGGCGCGCACGCCGCGCGCATCGACGAGCTGGTGCGACGGGCCCGGCCGCCGCGCTGACGACCCGGGGTCCCTCAGCCGACGGGTTCACGGTGCCGGGGGCCGCGGGCGCCCCCCACGTGACCGGGCCACCAGAACCGCTCCCCGAGCAGCGAGACGATCGCCGGCACGAGCAGCGTGCGCACGAGCAGGGTGTCCAGGAGCACCCCGACGCAGACGACCACGCCGATCTGGGTGAGGGTGATCAGGGGCAGCACCCCCAGCACGGTGAACACCGCCGCCAGCAGGATCCCCGCGCTGGTGATGACGCCCCCGGTGACGGCCACGGCCGTGCGGATCCCCTCGCGGGTGCCGACCGCGCGCGCCTCCTCCCGGGCCCGGGTGACGAGGAAGATGTTGTAGTCCACGCCGAGGGCGACGAGGAACAGCAGCGAGAACAGCGGGACCCCGGTGTCCAGGGCGGGGAAGCCGAAGACGTTCTCGAACAGCAGGTTGCCCGCTCCCAGCGCTGCGGCGTAGGTGGCGAGCACCGTCAGCACGAGCAGCACGGGCGCGAGCAGGGCGCGCAGCAGGACGACGAGCACGACGAGCACGACGGCGACGACGAGCGGGCCGACGACGAGCAGGTCGCGCAGGGCGGCGGCCCGTTCGTCGACGACCTCCGCCTCGGTGCCGCCGACGAGGGCTTCGGCGCCGGGCACCGCGCCCACGGCCTCGCGCAACCGCTGCACCGTCTCGCGCGCGGCGGCCGAGCCGGGCTCGGCGGCGATCGCGGCGTCGACGCGCACCAGGTCGCCGGAGGTGCCGGCGACCCGTGCGGAGCTCACGCCGGGGACGGCGGAGGCGGCGGCGACCACCTCCTCGGCGGTGCCGGCGCCGGCCACGACCTGCGCGGGTTCGGTCCCCTGCTCGGGGTAGTGCTCCTGGAGGGTCTCGGCGCCCGCGACGGACTCGGCCGCGGTGCGGAACTGCTCGGTGCGCGAGAGCCCCTGCTCGGCGCCGGCCAGGCCGGCGGCGAGGGCGGCCAGCAGCACCAGGGACAGCGCGACGACGGGCCGGGGGCGGCGCACGACGCGGTCGGCGATCCGCGCCCACGCGCCGGAGCGGGAGGTGTCCTCCGAGCCCGCGCGCGGCACGAACGGCCAGAACAGCCCGCGCCCGCACACGGACAGCGCGGCGGGCAGCACGAGCAGGCCGAACACCCCGGCCACGACGATGCCGACGGCCACGTCGATGCCCAGCGAGCGGTTGGCCGGCAGCACCGCCACCAGCAGGGTCAGCACCGCGAGCACCACCGTGGAGGCGCTGGCGAGGATCGCCGGGCCGGCGCCGGCGAGCGCGCGCCGCACGGCGAGGCGCCGGTCGGGGGTGCGGCGCAGCTCCTCGCGGTAGCGGGCGATGAGCAGCAGCGCGTAGTTGGTGCCGGCGCCGAAGACGAGGACGCTGGTGATGCCGGTGCTGGAGGGGTCGGCCGGGGTGCCGGCGACGCGGTCGACGACGGTGAGCAGCCCGGCGACGGTGCGGTCGGCGACGCCGACGACGGCCAGCGGCACCAGCCACAGCACGGGGCTGCGGTAGGTGACCAGCAGCAGGAGGGCGACGACGCCGGCGGTGACGGCGAGCAGCCGGGTGTCGGCGCCGGAGAAGGAGTCGGCGATGTCGACGGCGAACGCGGGGCCGCCGGTGACCTGGGCGCGCAGCCCGTCGGGCAGGTCCTCGCCGGCGGCGGCGCGCACGTCGGCGACGAGGCGGGCGCTCTCCTCGTCGCTGGTGCCGGTGGGCAGCGGCACGACGGCGAGCAGGGCCTCGCCGTCCTCGGAGGGGACCGGCGGGGAGGCCTGGCCGCCGGTGCCGATCGCGGCGAGGTCCTCGGCGGCGTCGGCCACGGCGCGGCGGTCGGCGGCGGTGAGGGCGGTGCCGTCCTGGCGGGTCCACACGACGAGGGCGGGTGCGCTCTCCTCGCCGGGGAAGGACGCCAGCAGCTGCGCGGCCCGGGCGGACTCGGCGCTCTCCGGCAGGCGGGTGCCGCCGGCCCGGGAGGGCGGGGCCTCGCCGGCGCCGACCGCGACGAGGCCGGCGAACAGGGCGGCGAGGGCGAGGACGACCCAGGCGCTGACGCGGCCGGTCACCAGGCGGCCGACGGCTCCCGCCGGCGAGCGGGTGGGGCGGGGTTGTTCGGGCACAAGGCACCTCATCGACCGGAATGTTCAGTGACTGAGATGTCTAGCAGCCGTGAGGTAGGCTGGCAAACCGATGAGCAGCACCGCGCCCGGCCCCGACCCCGCCACCGCCCGCATGTACCGGCGGCGCGACACCCCCCGCGAGCGCCTGCAGGCCGAGGTGCTCGACCTGGTGCGCGACCTCGGCGTCCAGGCGCAGCGCGTCGCGGACGACTTCGCCGGCAGCCGCGGGCTGCACCCCACCGACATGCGCGCCCTGCTGCACGTCATGCGCCGCGAGGGCGAGGGCGACCCGATGACCACCGGGGAGCTCGCCACCGCCCTGGGCCTGACCTCCGGCGCCGCCACCGGCGTCGTCGACCGCCTGGAGCGGGCCGGGCACCTGCGTCGCGAGCGCGACACCGCCGACCGCCGCAAGGTCCACCTGCGCTTCGGCGAGCACGGCGCCGCCGTCGCCGTGGAGTTCTTCGGCCCCCTCGGCAGGCGCAGCGACGAGCTGATGGCCCGCTACGACGACACCGAGCTGGACGTGGTGCGCCGGTTCCTGGGCGACATGACCGCGGCGCTGCAGGCGCACCGGCCCGGGGCGGGCTGACGGGGCGCCGGGGCACCCTTCCTCAAGGGGGGTTCCGCACCGCCCGATCCACCGGACGTGACCCTGCTGAGCGCGCTGCCGCGCGGCGCCCGCCTGAGCCCGGAGTCCGCCGCCGCCCGGCACCGGATCAACACCACGCTCTTGTGGCTGCACGTGCCGGCGCTGTGGGCCGTGGGGCTGGGCGCCCACCGCGGCGCGCTCACCGCGCTGCTGGTGGGCGCCGTGCCGGGGGTGTTCGGCGCGCTGGCCGCCGCGGCCTCCCGCTCCCGCCCCGGTCAGGTCGTCCCGGCGGCGCACGACCTGACGAGCGTGGGGCTGTTCAGCGCCACGTTCGTGCTCATCGAGCTGACCGGTGGGACGCAGGCCGCGCACTTCCACCTGTTCGTGATCCTGGTGTTCATCGCCCTGTACCAGTCCTGGCGCGCCCTGGCGGCCGCCGTGGTCACCGCCGCCGTGCACCACGTCGTGATCGGGGTGCTGTTCCCCGAGCGCGTCTTCCACACCCACGTGCACGGCCTGCAGCTGGCCGGGCTGGTCGGCTACCACGTCGGCGTGCTGGTGCTGGAGATCATCGGGATCCTCTTCCTGTGGCACTTCGCCGAGGCGGCGGAGCGCGAGAGCGAGCGGGTGGCCGAGGAGGCCGCGCGCGAGCGCACCCGCGCCGCCGAGGCCCAGCAGCTCGCCGCGCAGGAGCAGGTGGAGGCCGAGCGCCGCCGCCGCGAGCAGCTCGCCGCGATCACCGCGTCCCTGGCTGAGCAGGCGTCCGGGATCGAGCGGGGCGCCGCCGAGAGCAACCGGGCCGTGGAGAACGTGGAGGGTCAGCTCGCCGCCCTGAGCGCCGCGGTCCGCGAGGTGGCCGAACGGGCGCAGCAGGCCGCGCGCACCGCCACCAGCGGTCAGCAGGCGGCCGACGCGGCGGCCGGCACCGTGCAGCAGCTGGAGAGCTCCATGACGGAGATCTCCGCCGTCAACGCCGTCATCGGCCAGCTCGCCGGGCAGACGAACCTGCTGTCGCTGAACGCCACCATCGAGGCAGCCCGCGCCGGCGAGCTCGGCAAGGGCTTCGCGGTGGTGGCCAGCGAGGTCAAGGAGCTGGCCACCGAGACCGCCGCCTCGGCCGACAAGGTGAACACCGTCATCGCCGCCGTGGTCGCCGAGACCGGCGCGGTCGCCGCGAGCTGCGCCGCGACCAGCGAGGTCGTCGGCAGGATCCAGGGCATCCAGGCGGAGATCGCCGGTTCCGTGGAGGAGCAGGCGACGGTCGTCGTGGAGGTCGCGCGCGAGCTGAGCAACGCCGCGGCGGCGACCCGCGGGATCCTCGACGCGCTCCAGGAGCTGTCGGCGACCGCCGCCACCCTGGAGCGCTGAGGCCGGGCGCCGCCCCGCCTGCCGCCCGCCTCAGCCCGCCGTCGTCGCCAGGCCCGCCTCGCGCCGGTGCCCGCGGGCGCGGTCGGGGTCCGGCACCACGAGGACGGGGACCTGCGCGTGCTGCAGCACCGCGTGGCTGGTGGAGCCCAGCAGCGCGCGCAGGAACGCCCCGTGCCCGCGCGAGCCGACGACGAGCAGCCGGGCGTCGCGAGCGGCGTCCAACAGGGCGTCGGAGGCGAAGGCGTCGGCCAGGACCACCTGCTCCACCGGCACCGGGTGGCGGGCGGTGACCTCCGCCACCGCCCGGCGCACGAGCTCGCGGGCCCGCTGCGCGGCGTCCTCGCGCAGCTGCTCGGCGAGGCCCGGTTCGAGGGCGAGGGACGGGTCCAGCTGCAGGTGCACGGCGTGCACGACGCGCAGCCCCTCCCCCAGCGCCTCCGCCTCGGCGGCCGCCGCCTCCAGGGCGGCGGTGGCCGAGGCCGAGCCGTCGACGCCGACCACGACGCCGCGCGCGCCGGCGGGTGCGTCCTCGGCGACGACGGCCGCCGGGCAGGGAGCGTGCGTGGCCAGGAACAGGCCCGTCGAGCCCAGCCGCAGCCCCGCGGCGGGCCGGCGGCGACCGTGCCGGCGGCGCGCACCGGTCACCACCACGGCCGCCCCCTCCGCCGCGCGCAGCAGCGCCGGGCGGGCCCCGCCCCGCTCGACGGCGGTGGTGACCTCGACCTCCGGCGCCACCTCGCGCACGAGCGCGACCGCCTCGTCCAGGACCCCGCGGGCTGCCGCCTCGAGGTCCTCAAGGATCCCGGCGACCGCCCACGCCGTCGCCGCGTCCGCGGCCACCGGGTACGGCACCGCCCGCACGAGGTGCAGCGCCGCACCCCGCCGCCGCGCCTCCGCGGCCGCCCACCGCAGGGCCGCCGCGGCGGTCCCCACCTCCTCGACACCCACCACGACCCTGCCGCCCGACCCGCTCATCGCCGCGCCTCCGTCCCGTTCGGGAACCACCGCCGGATCCCCGGCCGCCTCCAGCGTCCCGGTGGTGCGGCGGCGCGGACAGGGACCAAGGTCCGCGCCCGGGGAGCTGTTCAGGCGCTGCCGACCAGCTCCCCCGCGGCTGTCCGGTCGACGTGCACGACGTGCGCCGGGGCGGGCACGACGGCGACGGGCACGTGCGCGCGGTGCAGCACCGAGCGCTCGGTCGAGCCGCGCAGCGTCGCCGCGAACGTGGTGCGCTCGTGGGCGCCGACGACGAGCAGGCGGGCGCGGCGGGACCTCTCCACCAGCACGTCCGAGGCGAAGGAGTCCGTCACCACCACGACCTCCACCTCCACGTCGTGCCGGCGCCGCACCACTTCCACGGCCCGTTCGACGGCACCGCGCACCCGCGCGCGCGCCTGCCGCCGCGACACCAGGTGGGCCTCGGGGTCCGTCACGGCCAGGTGACCGCCCGGCAGGTGGGTCGTGTGGACCACGCGCAGCGGCTCGGCGCGCAGGGCCGCCTCGGCCGCGGCGAGCTCCAGGGCCGCGGTCGCCGCCGGGGAGACGTCGAAGCCGACGACGACGCCGCGGGCCCCGGCGGCTTCCGCGGCACCGGCCACGACGACCGGGCAGGCGGCGTGCTCGGCGAGGAAGACGGCGGTGCGACCGGGGCCGGTCACGACGAGGGTGGCGTCCGCGGCCGCCCGCAGCAGCACCTCGCGCGCCGTGCCGCGCACCGTGCTGGAGCGCACCGGCTGACCGGGGCGGGCGGCGCGCACCTGCTCCGCGGCGCGGCGCAGCGCGACGTCCGGCTCCCGCGGGTGACCGGGCGGATCGGCCGGCAGCGGCGCTGCGGGGGCGTGCACCCCCAGGACCTGCGGCACCGCGTACGGCACCTCGTGCGGGACGGCGTGCACCAGGTGCAGGTGCGCGCCGCGGACGGCGGCCTCGGCGACCGCCCAGCGCACCGCTGCCCCGGAGGCGCCCCCCTCGGCGACACCCACGACGATCGTGCTCTCGGCGTCTGCACTGCTCACGGCTCCTCCTCGGCGGCCACCAGCGCCCTCGCGCGGCCCCACCGGCCGCGACGGCGAGGCCCCGGCCCTCCCATGGTGCGCCGTGGTGGCGCGCAGCGGTAGTGGGAGCGGGTCGCGGCACGCGAGAGGGGCCGGCCGAGCGCTCACGCGCCCGGCCGGCCCCTGCCCCGTGTGCGCTCCGCGGGCCCGTCGGGTGTGGTCACGACGGGCCCGCGGAGCAGATCAGAACTCCCAGTCCTCGTCCTCGGTGGCCACGGCCTTGCCGATGACGTAGCTGGAGCCGGAGCCGGAGAAGAAGTCGTGGTTCTCGTCCGCGTTCGGCGACAGCGCGGAGAGGATGGCGGGGTCGACCTTCGCGGTGTCGGCCGGGAACATGCCCTCGTAGCCGAGGTTCATGAGGGCCTTGTTCGCGTTGTAGTGCAGGAACGTCTTGACGTCCTCGGTCAGCCCCACGTTGTCGTAGAGGTCCGCGGTGTACTTGCACTCGTTGTCGTACAGCTCGAACAGCAGGTCGAAGGTGTAGTCCTTGATCTCGTCCCGCTTCGCCTGGTCGACCCGCTCGAGCCCGCGCTGGAACTTGTAGCCGATGTAGTACCCGTGCACGGCCTCGTCGCGGATGATGAGCCGGATCAGGTCGGCGGTGTTCGTCAGCTGCGCCCGGGACGAGAAGTGCATCGGCAGGAAGAAGCCGGAGTAGAACAGGAAGGACTCCAGCAGGGTGGAGGCCACCTTCCGCTTCAGCGAGTCGTCGCCGTGGTAGTACTCCAGGACGATCGACGCCTTGCGCTGCAGGGCCTCGTTCTCCTCCGACCAGGTGAAGGCCTCGTCGATCGCCTGGGTGGAGGCGAGGGTGGAGAAGATCGAGGAGTAGCTGCGGGCGTGCACCGACTCCATGAACGCGATGTTCGTGTAGACGGCCTCCTCGTGCGGGGTCAGCGCGTCCGGGATGAGGGAGACGGCGCCGACCGTGCCCTGGATGGTGTCCAGCAGGGTCAGGCCCGTGAACACCCGCATGGTCAGCGTGCGCTCGGCGTCCGACAGGCGCGCCCACGACTGCACGTCGTTGGACAGCGGCACCTTCTCCGGCAGCCAGAAGTTGCTGGTCAGGCGGTTCCAGACCTCGAGGTCCTTCTCGTCCGGCACGCGGTTCCAGTTGATCGCGTTCACGCGATCGATGAGCTTGAGCTTCTCCACCATCTCGTCCTTCGTCCCTCGTGCCCGATCCGTCGCGCCGCTCGTCAGAGCATGCAGCTGACGCAGCCCTCGACCTCGGTGCCCTCCAGCGCCATCTGGCGGATGCGCACGTAGTAGATCGTCTTGATGCCCTTGCGCCACGCGTAGATCTGCGCGCGGTTGACGTCGCGCGTGGTGGCGGTGTCCTTGAAGAACAAGGTCAGCGACAGGCCCTGGTCGACGTGCTGGGTGGCCGCCGCGTAGGTGTCGATGATCTTCTCGGGCCCGATCTCGTACGCGTCCTCGTAGTACTCCAGGTTGTCGTTCGTCATGAACGGCGCCGGGTAGTAGACGCGGCCGAGCTTGCCCTCCTTGCGGATCTCGATCTTGGAGGCGATCGGGTGGATCGAGGAGGTGGAGTTGTTGATGTAGCTGATGGACCCCGTGGGCGGCACGGCCTGCAGGTTCTGGTTGAAGATGCCGTGCTCCACCACGGACGCCTTCAGGGCCCGCCAGTCGTCCTGGGTGGGGATGGCGATGCCGGCGTCCGCGAAGAGCTGCGCGACGCGCTCGGTGGCCGGTGCCCACTCCTGCTCGGTGTACTTGTCGAAGAAGCTGCCGTCGGCGTAGGCGGAGCGCTCGAAGCCCTCGAACGTCGCGCCGGTCTCGATCGCGATCTCGTTCGAGGCGCGCAGCGCGTGGAACAGCACCGAGTAGAAGTAGACGTTCGTGAAGTCGATGCCCTCGGCGCTGCCGTAGTGCACGTGCTCGCGGGCGAGGTACCCGTGCAGGTTCATCTGCCCCAGGCCGATGGCGTGCGAGCGGGCGTTGCCGTGCGCGACGGACGGCACCGAGCGGATGTCGCTGGCGACCGAGACGGCGGTCAGGGCGCGCACCGCGGTGCCGACGGTCCTGCCGAGGTCTCCACCGTCCATCGCCAGGGCGATGTTCAGCGAGCCGAGGTTGCAGGAGATGTCCTTGCCGACGACCTCGTACCCGAGGTCCTCGCCCAGCTTGCTGGGGGTGTTGACCTGCAGGATCTCCGAGCACAGGTTCGACATGTTGATGCGGCCGTCGATCGGGTTGGCCCGGTTCACGGTGTCCTCGAACACCACGTACGGGTAGCCCGACTCGAACTGCAGCTCGGCGAGGGTCTGGAAGAAGTCCCGCGCGTTGATCTGCGTCTTGCGGATCCGGTCGTCGGCGACCATCTCGCGGTACTTCTCGCTCACCGACAGGTCACCGAACGGCACGCCGTACACGCGCTCCACGTCGTACGGGGAGAACAGGTGCATCGGCTCGTTGTTCTTGGCGAGCTCGAAGGTGATGTCGGGGACGACGACGCCCAGGCTGAGGGTCTTGATGCGGATCTTCTCGTCCGCGTTCTCGCGCTTGGTGTCCAGGAACCGCATGATGTCGGGGTGGTGCGCCGAGAGGTACACCGCGCCGGCGCCCTGGCGCGCGCCGAGCTGGTTGGCGTAGGAGAAGGAGTCCTCCAGCAGCTTCATCACGGGGATGACGCCGGAGGACTGGTTCTGGATGCGCTTGATGGGTGCGCCGTACTCGCGGATGTTGCTCAGCAGCAGCGCCACGCCGCCGCCGCGCTTGGACAGCTGCAGGGCGGAGTTGATGCCGCGGCCGATGGACTCCATGTCGTCCTCGATGCGCAGCAGGAAGCAGGAGACCAGCTCGCCGCGGGAGGCCTTGCCCGCGTTGAGGAAGGTGGGGGTGGCCGGCTGGAAGCGGCCGCTGATGATCTCGTCGGTGATGGCGGTGGCCAGCGCCTCGTCGCCGGCGGCGAGGGTCAGGGCCGTCATCACGGCGCGGTCCTCGAAGCCCTCGAGGTACTGCTTGCCGTCGAAGCTCTTCAGCGCGTAGCTGGTGAAGAACTTGAACGCTCCCAGGAAGGTCGCGAAGCGGAACTTCGCCGCGTGGGCGCGGTCGGTGAGCTCGCGCACGAAGGTGCGCGGGTAGCGGTCGAGGACCTCGGCCTCGTAGTACCCCTCGGCGACGAGGTGGTCCAGGCGCGCCTCGAAGGTCTCGAACCGCGGGGTGCTGGGGATGACGTGCTGCAGGAAGTACTGGCGCGCCGCCTCGCGGTCCGCGTCGAACTGGATGCGCCCCTGCTCGTCCCACAGGTTCAGCATCGCGTTGAGCGAGTGGAAGCCCGGCGAGGCGGGGACGGCCGGCTGCGGCACGGTCCCGGAGACCTCGGGGGCGTCGGAGGTGAGGGTCACAGCGTGTCCAATCCGTCGCGGACGCGACGCACGTCCTCGGGGGTGCCGAAGAGCTCGAAGCGGTACAGGTGGGGCACGCGGCACTTGGCGGCGACGACGTCGCCGGCCACGGCGTAGTGGACCCCGAAGTTGGTGTTGCCGGCGCCGATGACCCCGCGCACGAGGGCGCGGTTGGCCGGGTCGTTCAGGAAGCGGATGACCTGCTTGGGCACCGCTCCCGCACCGGAGCCCCCGCCGTAGGTGGGGACGATGAGCACGTAGGGCTCGGTGACGCTCAGGTGCTCGTCCCGCGCGCGCAGGGGGATGCGCTGCGCCGGGACGTCCAGCTCGCCGACGAAGCGGTGGGTGTTGCCCGAGACGCTCGAGAAGTAGACGACGCCGAGCGGCACGGCGGCCGCCTCAGGCGGAGACGGCGGCGAAGCGCTCGGCCAGGGCCTCGATGCGGTCGGGGCGGAAGCCGGACCAGTGCTCGTCGCCGCTGACGACGACGGGCGCCTGGACGTGCCCCAGGGCACGCACCGTCTCCAGGGCCTGCGCGTCGCTGGTGACGTCGACGACCTCGTAGGGCAGGCCCTTGCGGTCGAGCGCGCGGTAGGTCGCCTTGCACTGCACGCAGGAGGGCGTGCTGTAGACGGTGATGCTCATGGGGGTGGTCCTTCCCTCGGGTGCGAGCCCGGCGTGCTGGGGTGACTCAGACACTACCCCTAGGGGGCGACATCGCAAGGCACCACTAGATGGTGTGTCACACGCGTGTGATTTCCCCAGGCTGTGGACGCGGTGGACAACCGCCCCCCGCGAGCCCGTGACCTGCGCCGTTGTCCTGAGGGGGTGTGGGGAAGGTGTGGAGGAACGACTTTAAGTAACAGTGTTGTTGCGGAGTGTCACCGGCGTGTCGTCCTCCGGCGCGCCGCGCCTCCCCCTCCCGGCCCAGCGCCCGGCCCGGCGCCCGGCCTAGGGCGAGCGGACGAGCCCCTCGGCGCGCACCGTCCAGGACCCGTCGGCGGGGAAGCCCGGGGCGTGCCCGCCGCCGTCGCCGTCCCAGCCGCCGGCCATGAGCGCCACGGCCGCGAGCAGCCCGCCGTTGCCCGGCAGGTACAGCGGCAGCACCGGCGTCTGGTGGTTGTGCCCGCTGGGCAGGTACCGGTTCTTGGCCACGGGCGTCAGCAGCGCGTCCACCGCCAGCTGCGGCTCGCCCACCCGCGCGGCCGTCATCGCGAGCGCCGGGAAGTCCCAGCCCCACGCGCTCGCCCAGTCCCAGTCGGCCAGCACGTCGTGCAGCGTGGCCCGCACCACCGCGGGGTCGACGAGGCCGGTGGCGGGCACCACGCCCAGCGCGCACAGCATCGAGGGGTGGTCGGTGCGGCGGGTCGGCTCGTCGCGGTCCAGGGCCACCAGCACCCCGTCGCGCACCCGCGGCGCCACCAGCCGGTCGGCCACCCGCTCCCAGGACGGGTCCGGTTCCGCACCCAGCCGCCGGCACCACGCGGCGGCCGTGCGCAGGCCCCAGCGCCACTGCGCCAGCTCGAACGCGGGGTCGGCCGCGCTCTCGCGCGCGTCCGCCCACGACTCCTGCGCCGGCACCAGCGGCGGGCCCAGGTGCAGGCGCCCGTCCTGGCCGGGCACGGGCAGCGCGGCGGCGAAGCGCGCCGTCTCGACCACCAGCGGCGCCCACCGCCGCAGCACCTCGGCCTCCCGCGGCGTCCCGGCCGCCGCGCGGCGCACAAGCTCCGCCAGGTGGACCGGGTGCTGCTGCTGCCACAGCAGGAACGGGCCGATGTCGCTGGGGGTCTCCTCCCCGTCCGGGGTGACCTGCTTCGGCCAGCGCGCCCCCGGCAGGCCCTGGCGCCGCGCGGTGCGCTGCGCGCGCGGCAGGACGCGCTCGTACCAGCCCAGGCTGCGCTCGAGCAGGTCCGCGCGCCCCCACAGCGGGAAGTGCGCCGCGTGCCACCAGTGCATCTCCAGGTGGCTGCGGCCGCGCCAGCTGTTGACCACCAGGCCCGTCTCGGCCGGCGGCAGGGTGCCGGCGCTGTGCAGGGCGGTGACGAACTGCGACAGGACGATGCGCCGCTGCAGCTCCGGCGCGCGCGGGTCGCGGCTGCCGGTGACGTCGACGACGGCGCCGCGCTCCCAGAACGCCTCCCGGTGCGCCGCCGAGGCCGCCAGGCACGCCGCCGCGCCGGGGACCTCGGCGGGAGCCTCGCGGCCCAGCAGCAGCACCAGGTCCAGGGCGTCGCCGTGCGGGTCGACGTCCACCGCGTGCGGGCCGGCGCGACGCACACCGCCGCCGGTGCGCACGTCGACGCGGTAGGTGCTCGCGTGCAGGCGGCGCTCGACCACGTGGCCACCCGCGGTGCGGCGCAGGACGCTCACGTGGTCCTGCGGGCGCGAGTCGTCGCGCGCGAGGTTCCACGACGTCGAGGCGGCGCCGAACGTCAGGCGCACCCCGATCCCGCGCAGGTCGCCGCGCACCCGCACGGCGAGGGCGTCGACGTCCGGGTGCGCGGCCGTGGTCACCTCCAGCGGGCGCCCGGCCAGGTCCACGCGGCTGGTCAGGGTCCCCGACCACAGGTCCAGCCGCTGTTCCGCGTCGCGCAGCTCGTGCGGACGGGCCGGGCGCCCGTCGACCGTGAACCCGGCCCGGAAGAGGTCGAAGCGGTGGGGGTTGGACCGCAGCCACGCCTCCGCGGGGGTCAGACCGTCGGCGCTGCGGCCGTCGGCGCCGCGCGTCATGTCCACGTACGTCGCCGGGCCGTGCGGGGTGTCCAGCTGCCGCTCGGCGTCCGCGGTGCGGAAACCCCGCGGGTTCGGCTCGCTGTGCCAGGCCCACTCGGCCAGCGTGCCGAGCATCGTGCCGGCCGGGCCGCCGCCGGCGTCCGGCAGCGGGTGCAGCTGCGGGAAGGTCTGCAGGCCGGTGACGTCGACCGTCGCGGCGAACCGCCCGTTGCCCACGGACAGGGGGCTGTCCGGCAGCACGCCGCGCACGACGACGTCGTGCGCGCGCACCAGCGCGCGGCGGTCGACGCCGGCGCTCACGCGCCGATCGCCGCGCCGACCTGGTCCAGGAACGACCCGGCGGCGGCGGCCGGCGCGGACTGCCCGAACAGCACGTCGGCGTTCAGCCGCTCCACGACACCGCGCGTCTCGGTGGACCCGACGGGGCCGATGACGAGGGCGTCGCCCACCACCGGGGTGACGCGGGCGATGAACTCCGCCTGCGCCCGCTGGTCGTCGTCGAACTCCGGCAGCACCGCCTCGAGCACGTCGGGGTTCGTCGGGATGCCCCGGTCCGCCTTGACGATCCGTCCCGCCTCCGGGGTGTTGACGAGGAAGTCGACCAGGCGCGCGGCCTCCTCGGGGTGCTCGGTGCGGCTGCTGATCGAGTACAGCTGGGAGGCCTGCAACCACATCCCGGGCTGACCGGCCGACTCGCCGGGGGCCCGCAGCAGCTGCAGCGGCTGCGCGGAGGCGGCCCGCAGCGCGGGCAGCGTGTTGCTCCAGCCCAGCATCATGGCGGCGAGACCGCGCCCCATGAGCGTCTGCTCGGGAGCTGCGTCGGCGAGCAGCTCGGTCGTCAGCGACGCGGGCGGCGTCGCCCCCGCGCGCGACATCCGCAGCGTGGTCGTCCACCACTCCTCGAGGGTCGCCGCGGAGATCGCCAGGCCGCCGTCCGGGGTGTACAGGCCTTCGCCGCGCTGGCGGGAGAACAGGTCCAGCGCGTCGGCCGTCGTCGGGTCGACCGCGCCGTAGGTGCCCTCGGGGCTCGCGGTCGACAGCTCCCCGGCGATCCGCTCGAAGTCCTCCCACGTCCAGGTGCCGTCGTCGGGGAGCGCGAGACCGGCCTGCTCGAACAGGACCGGGTTCACGACCACGCAGTACGTGTTCACCCCCGTGGGCACGCCGTACTGGACGCCGGAGAACTCCCCGTTCGACAGGGCCGCCCGGTCGATGCGGTCCAGCGGGAGGGCGTCGGCCACCTCGGACAGGTCCAGCAGCGCGCCGCGGTCGCCGTACTCGCGCGGGTAGGCGCCGCCCAGCGTGATGACGTCCGGCGCGTCGTTCGCGGCGACGTTGGTCGCCAGCCGGTCGAAGTAGCCGGTGAAGTCCGCCCACTCGCCGGCCACCGTGGTACCGGGGTTCGCCGCCTGGAACGCCTCGATCGCCCGTTGCGTGTCGGCGGCGCGGTCGGCGTTGCCCCACCAGGCGAACCGGAGGGCGGCCGGGCCCCCCTCGCCGGTGCCCCCGCCCTCACCTCCGCCCCCGCAGCCGGCGGCGGCGAGCGCCGTCAGGCCGGCGAGCCCGGTGAAGCGGCGGCGGGTGATGCGTGGAGCGCGGTCGTCGGACGCAGACGTCATCGTCGTGGTTCCTCCCCGGTCCGCAGCGGTGCGGACGATCCTGGTGAAACGTTCCTACGGGACCGCTCGGGCGGGGTCAAGAGGGGCACGCCCTCCGTTCCGGGAAACCTCCGGGAAACTCCGGGACCCCCCTCAGAACCTGCGGTTCACCAGCACGGGCAGCTCTTCGCGCACCCGCCGCACCTCGCCCGGGTCGACGTCCACCACGAGGCGGCCGGTCCCCGGGCCGAGCTGCGCCACGACCTGCCCCAGGGGCCCGGCCACCAGCGAGCGCCCCACCCCCGTCGGGGCGTCGGAGGGCACCCCGGGGTCGGCCTGGCCGCACGCGACCACGGAGCAGGTGGAGTCCAGCGCGCGGGCGCGCACCAGCAGTTCCCACTGCTCCGCCTTGCCCGGCCCGGCACCCCAGGAGGCCGCCACGGCCACCACCGAGGCGCCCCGGTCGGCGAGCGCGGTGAACAACCCGGGGAAGCGCACGTCGTAGCAGGTGGCCAGCCCCACGCCGACCCCGTCGACGTCGACGACGACCGGTTCCCGGCCGGGTTCGACGGCGTCGGACTCGGCGTACCCGAACGCGTCGTAGACGTGGACCTTGTCGTAGTGCGCCCGCACGCCGGCGCCGCGCACCAGCAGGGTGTTGCGGACCCGGCCGCCCTCCCCCGGGGTGAAGGCGCCGGCGACGACCGTCAGCCCCGCGGCGTCGGCCAAGCGTTCCAGCTCCGCGGCCCAGGGCCCGTCGACCCCTTCGGCGACCGGTGCCAGCGGCACCCCGAAGCGGCACATCGTCGCCTCCGGCAGCACCAGCAGCCGCGCCCCGGCGTCGCGGGCGGCGGCGACCTCGGCGGCGACCAGCTCCAGGTTGGCGCGCGGGTCGGCGGTGCTGCTGATCTGGCCGAGCGCGATGCGCACGGTCCCTCCTCCCCCGGTGCGGTCCCTCGCCGCCCGGACGGGGCCGATCCTGCCCGCCCGGGCGGCGGCGGGCACACTCCTGCGGTGAGCGCGACGCACCTGCTGCTGGCCCTGGACCTGGTGGGCGTGCTCGCCTTCGCCGTCGACGGAGCCCTGACGGCGATGCGCCGCACCACGCTGGACCTGTTCGGGGTGGTCACGCTGGGCGTCGTCACGGCGATCGGCGGCGGGATGCTGCGCGACGTGCTGCTGGGCGAGCTGCCGCCGGCGTCCCTGCGCACCTGGTACTACCTGGCGACCGCCACGGCCGGCGGCCTGATCGCGTTCTGGGGGCACGCGCTGCTGGCGCGGTTGTCGCGGCCGCTGCTGCTCTTCGACACGATGGGGTTGTCGCTGTTCGCGGTGACCGGTGCGCGCGTGGCGCTGGAGGCGGGGCTGGACCCCGGGCAGGCGGTGCTGCTGGGCGCGCTGACCGCCGTGGGCGGCGGGACGATGCGCGACGTGCTGGTGCGGCAGGTGCCCACGATCCTCACCGGTGGCCTCTACGCGATCCCGGCCCTGCTGGGGGCGGCCGTCGCGGCCCTGGGTCCCGAGCTGGGCGGTCGTCCCCTGGTGTGGTCGCTGGCGGGGGCGGCGCTGTGCGCGTCCCTGCGCGTCGGGGGTGTGCTGCGCGGCTGGCAGGCGCCGCGCGCCGCGCTGCGCACCCCCGACGAGCTGGAGGAGTAGGGCTCAGCCCAGGGCGTCCACGCGCGCCGGGGTGGTGGTGACGCGGTCGAACCCGACGGTGCGCAGCGGCCCGGTGAGCGTGAAGGAACCGGTGCAGGGGGTGTCGGTGGACGACGAGCCGACCATCACCTCGACCTCGCCGGGTTCCACGACGCGCTCGCCGCGGCGACCGGTGAAGCTGGTGCGGTCGGC
The DNA here is from genome assembly GCF_037154035.1 of Kineococcus sp. G2. NCBI lineage: Bacteria > Bacillati > Actinomycetota > Actinomycetes > Kineosporiales > Kineosporiaceae > Kineococcus > Kineococcus sp. G2. The sequence goes on from NZ_JBBBEM010000118.1 coordinate 40,131, forward strand.
GTGCACCTCGAACGTCACGCGCGCCGCCTCGCCGGCCTCCAGCCGCACCCGGGTGAAACCGGTCAGCTCGCGCACCGGGCGGGTCACCTGGGCGAGCACGTCGTGCAGGTACAGCTGCACGACCTCCTCACCGGCGCGCTCGCCGGTGTTGCGCACCGTCGCGGAGACCTCGACGGAACCGTCGGTGGGGACCTCGGCGCTGGACAGCTGAAGGTCCTCCACGGCGAACGTGGTGTACGACAGGCCGTGGCCGAAACCGAACAGCGGCGTCGGGTCGAGGTTGCTGATGCCCTGGCTGTCCGCACCCAGCGGCGGCTGCAGGTAGGTGCCGGGCTGGCCGCCGTGGGTGACGGGGACCTGCACGGGCAGCTTGCCGCTGGGGTTCACGCGCCCGGACAGCACGCCGGCGATCGCGCCGCCGCCCTCCTCGCCGGGCATGAAGGCCTGCACGAGCGCCGCGGCGCCGGTCAGCTCGCCCAGGGCGTAGGGCCGGCCGGAGACGACGACGAGGACGACCGGGGTGCCGGTGGCGATCAGCTCGCGCACCAGGTCCTCCTGCACGCCCGGCAGGCGCAGGTCGTCGGCGTCGCAGCCCTCGCCGGAGGTGCCGGCGCCGAACATGCCGGCGCGGTCGCCGACGACGGCGACGACGACGTCGGCGCCGCGGGCGGCCTCCACGGCGGCGGGGATGCCGGAGAGGTCCTGCTCGCGCACGTCGCACCCGCGCTCGTGCACGACCTCCCACGCGGCACCGGGCTCGGCGCGCAGCGCCTCGAGGACCGTGGGGACCTCCGTGCCCAGCCCGAGCTGCGGGTAGCGGGGCAGCACGTGGTTGGCGAAGGAGTAGCAGCCCATGAAGGTGTTCGGGTCGTCCGCGCACGGGCCGACCACGGCGACGCGCCGGGCGGTGGCGGGCGCCAGCGGCAGGGTGCCGTCGTTGGCGAGGAGGACCACGCTGCGCTCGGCCAGCTCGCGGGCGATGGCGCGGTTGCCCGCGGAGTCCAGCTCGCGGCCCTCGCCGGCGGCGACGGAACCCTCCGGGGTCCAGTCGGCGTCCAGCAGGCCCAGCTCGGCCTTCTGGGTCAGCAGGCGGCGCAGCGCCCGGTCGACGTAGGACTCCTCCACCGCGCCGGAGCGCACGGACTGCACCAGCCGGTCGCCGTAGCAGAGGGTGTCGGGCAGCTCGACGTCGATGCCGGCGCGCAGGGCCTGCACGCCCGCGTCGGCCTCGTCGGCGGCGGTGCGGTGCATGGAGGCCAGGAACGCGATCGCGGAGTAGTCGGAGACGACCGTGCCGGTGAAGCCCCACCGCTCGCGCAGCAGGTCGGTGAACAGCCGCTCGTCGGAGGCGACGGGGACGCCGTCGACGTCGGTGTAGGAGTTCATCACCGAGCGGGCGCCGCCGTGGCGCAGCGCCGCCTCGAACGGCGGCAGGACGACGTCGGCGAACTCGCGCGGGCCCATCGAGACGGGGCCGTGGTTGCGGGCGGCGCGGGAGGCGGAGTACCCGGCGAAGTGCTTCAGGGTGGCGACGACACCGCTGCTCTCCAGGCCGCGCACGTAGGCGGCGCCCAGCACGGAGGTCAGGTGCGGGTCCTCGCCCATCGTCTCCTCGACCCGGCCCCAGCGGTAGTCGCGCACGACGTCGAGGACGGGCGAGAGGCCCTGGTGCACGCCGACGGCGCGCATGTCGGCGCCGATGGCGGCGGACATGCGCTGGATCAGCTCGGGGTCGAAGGTCGCGCCCCACGCCAGCGCGGCCGGGTAGACGGTGGCGCCGAAGGCGGTGAAGCCCGTCAGGCACTCCTCGTGCACGATCGCCGGGACGCCCAGGCGGGTGCGCTCGACGATGGAGCGCTGCAGGCGCACCACCTCCGCCCGGCCCTCCTCGACGCTGACGGGCCGGGAGCCGAACACGCGGGTCAGGTGGCCTAGGCCGTGCTCGCTGGCCCGCTCGAAGTCCACGGCGCCGGCGGAGAAGACGTCCTGCAGGGGGGCGACGTTGCCGGTGCCGGTGACCTCCGCGGGGGCGACGGCCCCCTCGCCGCCGCCGTGGCTGTTGCCGACCCAGCGGCTGCCCAGCTGGGCGACCTTCTCCTCCAGCGTCATCTCGGCCATCAGCGCCTCGACGCGCGCGTCGATCGGCAGCGACGCGTCGTGCCAGGGGCGGGGCTGCGCAGCGGCCGACGAGGCGGGCGGCTGGTCCAGCGTGGTCATGGTGCTCCTCGGTCGCAGGGCCGCACCGGTGCGGGCGGCGGGGGTGGTGCGGGTGGTGCGTTCGGTCGTGGTGCGTTCGGTCGTGGTGCGTTCAGTCTCCGTCGGGGCGGAGCACGCTCGCGAGCGCGGCGAGGGTGCGGGCGATGCCCTGCTGCCCGCCGCCCTCGTGGCCGTTGTAGGGGTAGACCTCGATCTGCTTCGGCCCGGCGTAGTGGTGGTGGGCGGCGAAGACGGTCGAGGGCGGGCAGGTGGAGTCCATCAGCCCGGTGGAGAACCAGGCCGGGGCGTCGGCGCGCGCCCCCAGGTTCACCGCGTCGAAGTAGGACAGGGTGCGGAAGACGTCGTCGACCTTCTCGCGGTTCCCGGCCAGGAACCGGCCCAGCTCCGCGTACGGGTGGGCGTCGGTGATCTCGCTGGCTCGCCGGTAGTGGCACAGGAACGGCACGTCGGCCACGACGCCGCGCAGGTCGTCGCTCAGGCCGGCCGCGGCGAGCGCCAGCCCGCCGCCCTGGCTGCCGCCGATGACGGCCACGCGGGCGGGGTCGACGAGCGGGTGGGTGCGCACGGCGTCCACGGCGCGCACCGCGTCGGTGATCAGGCGGCGCAGGTAGTGCGTCTCGGGCGACTCCACGCCCCGGGTGAGGAACCCGGGGGTGGCCGGACCGGTGCCGCCCTCGTCCACGTCGGGGGTGACGGCGCGGTGGTTGCCGCCGCCGCCCTGGCCGCGGCTGTCCATCACCAGGTGCACGTGGCCGGCGGCGGAGGGCACGAGGTTGATCCACGGCTCGCCGCGGCCGCCGCCGTAGCCGATGTACTGCACGACGGCGGTGCCGGGCTCGGTGCGCCCGGCGGGCACCAGGAGCCAGCCGGCGATCGGCTGCCCGCCGTACCCGGGGAAGCGCACGTCGAAGACGTCGACGGTGCGCAGGCCGGCGTCGACGCGCTCGGCGCGCAGCTCGGCGGGGTGGCTGCGGGCGGCGGCGAGGGTCTTCTCCCAGAAGGCGTCCAGGTCGGCGGGTTCGTCCCGTTCGGGCGCGTACTCGCGCAGCCGCTGAAGCGGCCAGTCCACGAAGGCCACGGCTACTCCCCCTCCGCCTCGGTCACGGCACCAGTATGACCGCTGCTTCCGGAAGTCCTCCCGGAAACGCCGGTGGACGTCTTCAGGACCACCACGTCGCGCGGCGCCAGCCGCAGGTCCTGACCCGCGGCGACGTCGCGCCCGTCCAGCAGGGAGCGGCCGGCGCGGTCCGCGGGGACGACGACCTCGTCCTCGCCGTGGTTGAGCAGGAAGAGGTACCGCGCGTCCTCGCGCACCCGCTCGGCGGCCTCGAGGCCGGGCACCCAGCCGTACGGGGAGCTCACCCCGGCGTTCGCCAGCACCCGGTGGACCACCCAGGCCAGGCCCGCCTCGTCGAGGTTCGTGGCGACGTACCAGGCGCACCCCTCCCCCACCGCGTGGCGGGTGACGGCCGGGGTGCCGGCGTAGAAGTCGGCCGTGTACTCGGCGACGACCTCCGCGCCGCGCGGCTCGACGAGGTCGAAGACGAGGCTCCCGGGCCAGGGCCCGGTTCCGAGGGGGGTGGGCGCGGCCTCCCAGCCGTCGACGAGGCGCACGGGGTTGACGTCCTCGGCCGGCAGGGCGTCGGTCTCGGTGACGCGCAGCCCCAGCACGCCGGCCAGCGGTCCCGGGACGTCGGCGAGGAAGGCGTTGTCGTCCTCGTCGACGCGGCCGCTGAGCCAGGTGGTCAGGAACGTCCCGCCGGTGGCGACGAACCGCTCGACGCGCTCGGCGAGGTCGCCCTTGACGACGTGCAGCAGCGGGGCCACGACCACGTCGTAGCCGTCCAGGTCGGTGTCCACCGGCACGACGTCCACGCCGACGTTCGCGGCGTGCAGCGCGGCGTACCAGCCGCGCACGGTCTGCAGGTAGTTCACCAGGCGGGAGGGCCCGTCGGAGATCTCCACCGCCCACCAGGAGTCCCAGTCGAAGAGCAGGGCGACGCGGGCGGGGGTGCGCGCGCCGACGACCTCCTCGCGCAGGGCGGCCAGCTCGGCGCCCAGGGCCGAGACCTCGGAGAAGACGCGGGTGTCGTCGCGGCCGGAGTGGTCGATGACGGCGCCGTGGTACTTCTCGCAGGCCCCGCGCGACTGGCGCATCTGGAAGAACAGCACCGCGTCGGCGCCGTGGGCGACGGCCTGCCAGCTCCACAGCCGCATGACGCCGGGGCGCTTGACCGGGTTGACGTCGCGCGAGGCGGTGGTGCTGGGCGTCTGCTCCATGAGCCAGAACGGGTCGCCGCCCTTCAGCCCGCGCATCAGGTCGTGCGCCAGGGCCATGCGGTCCTGCGACTTCGCGTCCGGCGGGTAGTTGTCCCAGGAGGCGAAGTCCAGGTGCGGGGCCCAGCGGTGGTAGTCCAGGGGGCGGTAGGCGCCCATGAAGTTCGTCGTCACCGGGATCCCGGGCGTGATCCGGTTCAGGATCTCCTTCTCCTGCAGGTAGGAGGAGATCATGCTGTCGGTGGTGAAGCGCAGGTAGTCCAGCGTGATGCCCTGGAAGGCGGTGTGGTTCGGCCCGCGCCAGTGCTCGCTGAGGGCGTTGGGCGGCACCACGTCGTCCCACGCGTACATCGTGTGCGACCAGAACGTCGTGTTCCAGGCGTCGTTGAGACGCTCGAGGGTGCCGTAGCGCCGCTGCAGCCACACCCGGAAGGCCGCGGCGCAGTTCTCGCAGTAGCAGGCGCCGCCGTACTCGTTGCCGACGTGCCAGGCGACCACGTTGCCCAGGTGCGCGTAGCGCTGCGCGAGGCGCTCGACGTACGCGGTGGCGAACCGGTGGAACGACGGGCTGTTGGGGCAGGCGTTGTGCCGCTGGCCGTAGACGTGCTTGCGGCCCTCGAAGTCGACGCGGGTGACGTCGGGGTACTTCCGCGCCAGCCACGCCGGGTGGGCCCCGGTCCCGGTGGCCAGCACCACCTGCTTGCCGGCGTCGCGCAACCGGTGCAGGACGTCGTCGAGCTCGGAGAAGTCGTACGTGGACTCGTCGCGCTGCAGCAGACCCCAGGAGAACACCCCGACGGTGAGGGTCTCGATGGAAGCCTTGTCGAACAGCCGCAGGTCCTCCTCGCGCACCTCGACCGGCCACTGCTCGGGGTTGTAGTCGCCGCCGTAGCGGATCTTCGCCTCGCTCACCGTTCTCCCTCGTCCGTCCCGTCACCGGGTTCGTCGTGCCGCGTGAACTCCGCGGCCACCAGTCGCACCGCGCCGCGCGTCACCATCGCCAGCAGCAGCACCCACAGGCTCGCCGCCGCCAGCGCCAGCCACAGCGACGTCAGCGCCAGCACCCCCGCCAGCACGAGCAGGCCGGCCACGCCCAGCGCCGTCCCGGGCCGCCGGCCCAGCACGTGGACGGCGAGGCGGGCCGCGTCGCGGGTGCGGAAGCGGAACGGGGTGGCGATCACCAGGGCGGTGATCGCCACCACGGTGACCAGCGCGGCGACCACCGCGAGCACCCCGCGCACCGCCTGGCCGGCGGGTGCGAGACCGGCCGCGCTCGCCGACAGGGCGAGGACGACGAGGACTGCGACCGCCGGCGCCCACAGCCGCAGCGCGTCCGTGGCGTTCGCCCGCCAGCCGCGCCAGAAGGTGCGGGCCGCGGGGTCGTCGTCCCCGGCGAGCTGGCGGTCGGCGCAGTGCAGCGCCGCCGCCAGCGCCGGCCCCAGCGGCAGCGCCGCCGCACCGAAGAGCGGTGCGTTCGACGGGTCCGGGACGAGCACCGCGGTGAGCGCGACGCCGGGTGCGCAGGCCGCGAGGAAGCACGCCTCGACGACCAGGGCCCGGTGCACGCCCTCGCAGGCCCGCCACAGCAGACCGTCGTGCGGCGTCAGCCGCTGGGTGGTGCTCACGTCCGGCTCAGGCCTTCGCCTCGGCGTAGGCCTTGTTCACCAGCTCCAGGTAGCGGGTGGACCCGCGCTGCTCCAGCTCGCCGACGTAGGCGTCCCAGTCGGCCAGGCTGCGCTGACCGGTGATGAACTGCAGGGTGGACTGGTCCACGAAGTCCTGCAGCGGCTTGGCCAGCAGGGTGATCTGCTCCTGCTCGACCTGGCTGTAGGGGTGCGCCGGCAGCGGCTCCACGGGCGTCTTGGCGGTCATGGCCTCCTGGAACGCCAGCTCCTCCTCGCTCATCATGGAGTGCAGCAGCTCGGTGGAGCCGCCGTAGGAGAAGTTGCCCTGCGAGAAGCCGTAGTCGATGCGCAGGTCCTTGGTGCCGGCCGGGTTCAGCCCGGTGTAGTTGATGTCCGGCATGAGGGAGCGCTTGCCGGAGGCGTCCTTGGTGTAGGTGGTGCCCTCCACGCCCCACTTGGCGAACTCGCGGCCCTCGTCGCTGTAGAACAGCCAGTCGATGAACTGCATGAGCGCCTGGAAGTCGTCGCGCTCGGCGGCCTTCGCGGAGATCATGATGCCGTTCTCCAGGCGGGAGCCGCCGATGAGGTCGCCGGCCGGCCCGGAGGGGACGATGATCTTGGAGATGGCGTAGTTGCCGGCGCCGATGGACTGGTCCATCTGCGCCCGGTACACCGAGGGGTCCTGCGAGTTGCCGGAGATGACGAAGGAGCGGCCGCTGGTGAACTTCGCCTGCGCGGCGTCGTCGGTCTGGGTGAAGCTCTCCGGGTCCATGAGGCCCTTGGACACCAGGCCGGCGAAGTACTCCACCATCGACCTGTACTCGTCGGTGGCGGCGGCGAAGACGAACTCGTCGTTGTCCTCGTCGAACTGCAGGCCCTCGCCGTAGCCCCAGCCGCCCACGGTGCCGAAGGCGACGGCGCCGTAGTTCAGGACGCTCTTGCCCTCGTAGCGGTCGGAGAACGGGATGGAGTCGGGGTTGGCCTGCTTGATCGCCGCCAGGGCGCTCTCGACCTCCGCCCAGCTGGTGGGCAGCGGCACGCCGGCCTTCTCGAAGACGTCGGTGCGCACGATGAGGGTGTAGTCCGGCCACAGCGCCTCGTGCAGGCCGGGCAGGACGTAGTACTTGCCGTCCTTCTGGCGGAGGGTGTCGACCTCGCTCTGCAGGTCCCACTTCTCGACCTGATCGCGGAAGTGCGGCATGAGGTCGGTGTAGTCGCTGACCGGCAGGACCACCCCGGACGCCACGAACGGCGTCTCCTGGCCCGGGTAGGTCTTGGGGATGATGATCGGCGAGTCGCCGGCGCTGACGACGAGGCTGCGCTTCTGCTCGTAGTCGCTGGCCGGGACGATGGTGAAGTCCAGACCGACGTCGGTGTTCTCCTGCAGCGCCGTCCAGAACAGCCAGTCCTCCTTGAAGGGGTAGGTGGGCTGGTCGGAGAAGAGGCTGGTGTACGTCAGCGGCGCCGTCGCCTTGAAGGCGGTGCCGGCGTCGAAGTCCTTCATCGCACCGGTGGTCTTGTCGCTCACGTCGGCGCCGTCGTCGCCGCCACCGCCGCAGGCGGCCAGGGCACCGCCGGTCAGGGCGACGAGGCCGGCGAGGGTGGTGCGACGGGTCAGCGTGCGGGCGGACGGGGAGGTCGAGGTGCGGTTCACGGGGTGCGCTCCAGGGATCGTCGTCGATCGGGGGATCACTGCTTGCGGGACTGTCACTGCTTGACCGAGCCGAGCATGACGCCCGACACGAAGTACTTCTGGATGAAGGGGTAGATGCAGACGATGGGCAGGACGATGAGCACCATCGTCACGGACTGGATGTTGGCCGAGATCATGCCGATGTCGGACGCCTCCGCTCCGGAGGACGCGGTGCTGGACACCCCGGCGATCATGTTCCGCAGGTAGATCGTGACGGGGAACATGTCCTTGTCGTCCAGGTACAGGAAGGCCTGGAACCAGGAGTTCCAGTGGCTGACCGCGTAGAAGAGCAGCATCGTCGCCAGCACGGCCTTGCTCAGCGGCAGGACGATGCGCAGCAGGATGCCGTAGGTGTTCAGGCCGTCGATGGAGGCGGCCTCCTCCAGCTCCTCCGGCATGGCCTCGAAGAAGGTCTTCATCACCAGCACGTTGAAGACGCTGATGGCGCTGGGCAGGACCACGGCCCAGACGGTGTTGCGCATCCCCAGGCTGGTGACCAGGACGTAGTTGGGGATGATGCCGCCGTTGAAGAACATGGTGAAGACGGCGAAGAGGATGAAGGCCTTGCGGCCCTTCAGGTGCCTCTTGCTGGTGGCGTAGGCGAAGCAGGTCGTCAGGACCATCGAGATCGCGGTGGCGAGGACCGTGTAGACGATCGTGTTGCGGTACCCGACCCAGAAGTCGCGGTCGCTCATGACGACCCGGTAGGTGTCCACGTTGAAGCCGCGCGGGAACAGGTTCACCTTGCCGGCGGCGATGTTCGCGGAGTCGCTGAAGGACTGGGCCAGCACGTTGACGAAGGGGTACAGCGTGACGGCGACCACGAGGGACAGCACCACGACGGCGAACACCTTGAACCGGCGCTGCCCGGGGGTGTCGGCCACCACGGAGACGACGGGCTTGGCGGCGCGGGCGCCGGCGCGGCCCTTGCGCGGCGAAGGCGCCTGGACCGCGCTCACCACAGGCTCGATCCCGCGACGCGGCGGGACACCGCGTTCGCCGACAGGACCAGGACCAGGCCGATGAGGGACTCGAAGAGGCCGATGGCGGTCGCGTAGCTGAAGCTGTTCGACTGCAGACCGACCCGGTACAGGTAGGTGGAGATGACGTCTCCCGTCTCGTAGGTGAGCGGGTTCTGCAGGAGCAGGACCTTCTCGAAGCCGACGGCGAGGAAGCTGCCGATGTTGAGGATGAGCAGCGTGACCACGGTGGGGGCGATGCCCGGCAGCGTCACGTGCCAGGTCTGCTGCCAGCGGTTGGCGCCGTCGATGCGGGCCGCCTCGTACAGCGAGTCGTCGATCGTGGTCAGCGCCGCGAGGTAGAGGATCGCGCCCCAGCCCATCGTCTGCCAGACGTCGCTGGTGACGTAGATCGTGCGGAACCAGTCGGGGTTCTGGATGAAGTTCACCGGGTCGGCGCCGAAGAGGCCGACGACCTGGTTGATCGTCCCGCGCAGCGAGACCAGCTGCATGATCATGGCGACCACGATGACGATCGACATGAAGTGCGGCAGGTAGGAGGCGGTCTGCACGAACCGCTTGAACCGCCGCGCCTTCAGCTCGTTGAGCAGCAGGGCGAAGATGATGGGCGCGGGGAACCCCACCAGCAGGGTGAGGCCGCCCAGGACGAGCGTGTTCCTGAAGACGGCCCAGAAGGTCGGGTCGTCGATGAACATCTGCACGTAGTCGAGGCCGACCCACTCCTCGCCGAAGACGCTGCCGCCGGGGGTGAAGCGGCGGAACGCGATGACGTTGCCGGCCATCGGCAGGTACTTGAACACCAGGAACCACAGCAGCGGCAGCACCAGCAGCGAGTACAGCCGCCAGTCCTTGCGCAGCGCGCTGCGCCAGGTGGTCCGTGGCGCGCGCACGGCGGCCGCGTCGGCCAGCGGTGCGCGCGAGCGCAACCGCTTGGCCGGCGGGGTGCTCACAGCCATCTCGTCCTCCTCGTCGAGTGCTCGGGTGGTGCGGGACGATCGCGTCAGTGGATGCGCCGGCCCGCGGCGTCGGGGACGCCGGACTTGCGGAAGAAGTAGGTGTTGACCTGGTCGCGCCACTCGCGCGCGCTGCGCAACTGCTCGGCGAAGCGCTCGGTCACGTTGCGCGCGACGGGACCGGGGACGTGCGCGGCGATGCGCTCCCAGGTGGCGGCGAAGCCCTCGACGGCCTCCACGCCGGCGAAGTGCGTGTCGTACACGTGCTGGATCACGGTGCTCCCGCTGCGCAGCTCGTGCGCGTAGGGCACGTGGTGGAAGAACAGCAGCAGCTCGTCGGGGCAGGTGGCGACGTCCTCGTAGACCCCGGCCCACCCCGGGGCGTACTGGCCGGCGTACCCGGTGCCGGTGGCGACGGTGCGGTCCACGCCGATGCCGTCGCGGTCGGCGAAGTGGTAGGTGCCCCAGGGCGTGTACTCGTAGCCGTCGACGTCGGGGCCGTAGTGGTGGCCGGGCCGGACCATCCAGCCGACGCCGAGCGGCGCGGTGTACGACTCGTACACCGACCAGGAGCGCTCCATCACCGTCGCCAGTTCCGCGGCGAGGTCGCCGGGCAGCTCGAACGTCTGCTCGACCCACTCGCCCAGCACGTCGCGCGGGTCGAGCTCCGGGTCCCAGGCGAGGCGGCCGAACGCGTACAGGTTGGCCTGCGCCAGCGCGTGCCCCGTCCAGTTGGCGTCGGTGCCCACGTTGGCGACGCCGACGATCCCGGTGGGGGCTCCCCCCCGCCGGCGGCTGCGCGCGGCGACGTCGGCGACCCGCAGCGGCTCCCCGCCGCCGTGGGCGTGCAGGTCGAAGCGCAGCACCTCGCTCCACTGGGTGCCCAGGTGGCACAGGTGCCTCTGCTGACCGGTGTACTCCTGGGTGATCTGGAACTCCACGGCGACGCCGGTGCGCGGCAGCGCCCCGAGCAGCGGGGAGACGGGCTCGCGCACCTGGAAGTCCATGGGCCCGTTCTTGACCTGCAGCACCGCGTTGGGCGCGAACTCCCCGTCCAGGGGCGCGAAGTGGTCGTGCGCGGCGCGGGCCCGGTCGGTGGAGCGGTCGCGCCAGTCCTGGTGGCAGTCGTAGACGAAGCAGCGCCAGAACACCAGCGCGTCGAAGGGGGCGAGCGCGGCGGCCAGCACGTTGGCGCCGTCGGCGTGGGTGCGCCCGTAGGTGTGCGGGCCGGGACGGTTCTCGGAGTCCGCCTTGACGACGTACCCGCCGAAACCGGGCAGGGTGGTCGCCACCCGCTTCGTCGCCTCGGTCCACCAGGCCCCGACGCGCTCGTCGAGCGGGTCGGCGGTGTCGAGGCCGCCCAGGGACATCGGGGCGGAGAAGTCGACGCTCAGCAGGGTGCGCACGCCGTGGACGTCGAGGACCGCTGCGAGGCGGGCGAGGTCGGCGAGGTGCTCGTCGAGCAGGTGCGCCTCGGTGGCGTGGACGTTGACGTTGTTCAGGCACACGGCGTTGACGCCGATCGAGGAGATCAGGCGCGCGTAGTCGCGCACGCGGGCGAGGTCGGCGTCGCCGGTGCGCACGCGGCCGTCGGCGAAGAAGATCGAGTCACCGGCGTAGCCGCGCTCGACGACGCCCATGGGGCCGTCGGTCATGTTGTCCCAGTGGTCCAGCACGCGCAGGTCCGTGCGGGGCTCCTCGACGTGGGTGAGGTCCGCGTCCGGCCAGCCGCCGGGGAACCGGCGGGTCAGCCAGCCCAGCCCGTGCCGCAGCCCGGCGGGACGCGCCGCGGTCAGCAGGACCTCGTCGCCGCGGGCGACGACGGCGAAACCTTCGCCGGCGGGGACGCCGGCGTCCTCCACCGCGCCGGCGAGCGCCGGGCCGAGGGCCTGCGCGCTCAGCTCCGGCAGGGCGCCGACGACGAGGCGCCGTCCGCCGGCCGCGTCCCCGGCCGGTTGCCCGCCCGCCGCGGCGGCCAGGACCTGCAGGTCCTCGCGCAGCGTCGCGGTGACGGGGTCGTCGCCGAGGACGGTGGCGCGGGCGGTGGCGAGCACCGCCGCGCGTCGCGGCGGCAGCCAGCAGGGCTCGCTGCCGGCGAACCAGGGAAGGCCCTGGTCGTTCGGTCGTCCGTAGGGCACCATTGCCTCCAGTCGAAACTTTCGGCTATGAGCCGATAGATTCGACACTAGACAGCCGCACCCCGCAGCGTCAACGAGGACGACACCCTCCGTGCCCGCGGACACGCCGGGCACCACCTGGCACGGGGGCGCGGCAGGGTGTGCGACGTGCCGACGACGAACGAGGAGACGACGTGGCCCCGCCCCGCGTGACCATGGCCCAGCTCGCCGCCGAGGCGGGGGTCTCCGTACCCACCGTCTCCAAGGTGATCAACGGCCGCGACGACGTGGCCGAGAGCACGCGCGCGCGCGTGGAGCGGATCATCTCCCAGCACGGCTACCGCCAGCGCCGCCGCAGCGGGCCACCCCCCGGGCCGCGGCTGATCGACCTGGTCTTCAACGAGCTGGGCAACCCGTGGGCCGTGGAGGTCATCCGCGGCGTGGAGCGCACCGCGCGCCCCGCCGGCGTCGAGGTCGTCCTCTCCGAGTGCCTGGGCGCGCACCGCCCCCGGCAGGAGTGGCTCGCCAGCGTCCTGGCCCGCCGCCCCGCCGGGGTCATCATGGTCTTCTCCGACCTCGAGGACGGCCAGCGCACCCAGCTGGTGGCGCGCGGCATCCCGCACGTCATCGTCGACCCCATCGGCGAGGTCGAACCCGGGGTGGCCTCGGTCGGCTCGGCGAACTACCACGGCGGGCTGATCGCCACCCGGCACCTGCTGGAGCTGGGTCACCGCGACGTCGCCGTCATCACCGGCCCGCTGGACACCTTCTGCAGCCGCGCCCGCCTGGGCGGCTACCGCGACGCCCTCCTGGAGGCCGGGCTGCCCTACCGGGAGGAGCTCGTGCACGCCGGCGACTTCTCCGTCGAGGGGGGCCTGCGGATCGCCTGCGAACTGCTCGCCGCCCCCGACCGGCCCACCGCCGTGTTCGCCTGCAACGACCTCATGGCCTTCGGGGTGCTGCGCGCCGCGCGCGACCTGGGCGTCGCCGTGCCCGGTGAGCTGTCCGTCGTCGGCTACGACGACCTGCCCGCCGCGGAGTGGGTCGGGCCCGAGCTGACCACGGTGCACCAGCCGCTGCACGAGATGGCCGAGGCCGCCACGAGGCTGCTGCTCGCGCTGGCCGACGGGGAGGAACCGGCCGCCCCGCGCATGGACCTCGCCGTGGACCTGCGGGTGCGCGCCAGCACCGCCGCCCCGCCGGCGCGCTGACGGGGGCGGGGTTCAGCGCTCGATCTTGCGGTCGCTGGAGCGGCGCACCACCAGCTCCGGCTCGAACACGAGCTGCCGGGCCGGCCGGCCCTCCACCTGCGCCAGCAGCAGCTCCACCCCGGTGCGGCCCAGCACCTCGCGCGGCTGGCGCACCGAGGTGAGCGGCACGGCGGCTGTGGCGGCGAACCCGATGTCGTCGTAGCCGACGATCGCCAGGTCGTGCGGCACCCGCACCCCGCGGCGCACGCACTCGTTGAGCACCCCCAGGGCCAGCAGGTCGTTGGCGCAGAACACCGCGGTGGGCGGGTCCTCCCCCGCGAACAGGGCCGCCGCGGCCTGGGAGCCGGCGCGCACCGTCAGGCCGCTGGCGCTGACGGCCTCCACGGACCCGGCCGCGCCGACCGCCCGCCGCAACCCGGCGAGGCGGTCGTCGACCTGGCGCAGCCCGGCCGGCACCCCGACGAACGCCAGGCGCCGGTGCCCGCGCTCCAGCAGGTGCTCCCCGGCCAGCCGCCCGCCGAGCACGTCGTCCACGGCGACGGAGGAGTTCTCCGCGGTGGGCGCCCCCCGGTCGACGAGCACCACCGGCGTGCCGTGCGAGCGCACCGACTCCAGGGCGCTGCTCGGCGCGTCGTGCACCGGGCTGAGCAGCACGCCGAGGACCCGCTGCTGCTGCAGGCGCAGCAGGTGACGGGCCTCGCGCCGCGGGTCGTTGCCGCTGTTGCACAGCACCACGAGGGCGCCGTGGCGCTCGGCGACCTCCTCCGCACCCGCCACCAGGTCGGTGAAGAAGGGGTTGGCCACGTCCAGGACCACGACGGCGATGGTCCGGCTCACGCCCGCCCGCAGCTGCCGCGCGGACTCGTTGCGCACGAACCCGAGCTCGGCGATGGCCTGCTCGACGCGCGCGCGCAGCGCCTCGGAGACCACCTCGGGGCGGTTGAGGACGTTGCTGACGGTGCCCAGCGAGACCCCGGCCCGCTGGGCCACCTCCTTGACGGTCGCCACGACCGCCAAGGGTGCCAGGCCGGCGGTCTCGGCGGGTGCCGGGGCGGGGCGCGGCGGCACCGCCGCGAACGTCACCCTCCCTCCCCTCGGTGCGGGGTTCGCTGGTGCACGCTGCTCCTCGGCAGAGACGAGCGCGGTGCCCGGGCCGTGACCCGGGCACCGCGCGGGGTTCAGGAACCGGCGCCGACCCGGTGGGTGCCGGCCGGCAGCTCCCGCTCGCCCTCGCCGGGCAGGCGCAGCACGGCGGTGGTGCCCTCGGGCACCGTCACCTCGGCGGACAGTTGCCCGCCCTCCAGGCGCCAGTGCACCGCGAGTCGCCCGTGCGGGGTGTCCAGGGAGCCCTTGGCCCAGGTCAGGCCCCCACCGGGCTGCGGGGCGATGAGCGCCCTGCGGTAGCCCGGCTCCAGCGGGGAGATGCCGGCGACGGTGCGGTGCACCCAGTCGGCCACCGCGCCCAGGGCGTAGTGGTTGAAGCTCGTCATCTGCCCGGGGTTGATGGTGCCGTCGGGGAGCATGGAGTCCCAGCGCTCCCAGATCGTGGTGGCGCCCATCGTCACCGGGTACAGCCAGGACGGGCACTGCTCCTCCAGCAGCAGCCGGTAGGCGGTGTCCAGGTGGCCGGTGCTGCTCAGCGCCCCCGTCACGTAGGGGGTGCCGGCGAAACCGGTGGAGACGCGGTAGCCGGCCTTCTCCGCCAGCTCCGCCAGGCGGTCGCCCGCCCACGCGCGCTGCTCGCCCTCCAGGAGCCCGAACTCGATGGCCAGCGCGTACGCGGTGGCGCAGTCGCTGAGCACGAGGCCCTGCTCGTCGACGTAGTGCTCCAGGAACGCCGCGCGGACGCGCTCGGCGAGGGCGTCGAAGCGCCCGGCGTCCTCCTCGTGCCCGAGCAGGCGGGCGGCGTCGGCGGTGGTGCGGGCGCTGCGGAACACGCAGGCGGTGGCGACGACGCCCTTGTCGGCCTTGGCGGCGGCGGGCTCGTCCGGTGGCGCGTCCGGGTCGAGCCAGTCGCCGAACTGGAAGCCGGTGTCCCACAGACCGGTCTCCGAGAGCAGGCCGGCGACGTGGTCGACGTGCAGCGCCATGGCCGGGTAGCTCTCGGCCAGCAGTTCGTCGTCGCCGTACGCCTGGTGCAGCGCCCACGGCAGCCAGACGGCCACGTCGGACCACACGGCGGTGGAGTCCGGGTCCCGGAACTCGTCGTGCGGCGGGAGGTACTTCAGCACGTCGGGGACGACGAAGGGCACGATGCCGCCGCCGTGGCGCTGCTCCAGGGCCATGTCGCGCAGCCAGTCGCGCAGGAAGTCCCGCACGTCGAACAGGTACGCCGCCGTCGGGGCGAAGACCGCCAGGTCGCCGGTCCACCCCAGGCGCTCGTCGCGCTGCGGGCAGTCGGTGGGCACGTCCAGGAAGTTGCCCTTCGTCCCCCACACCACGTTGCGGTGCAGCTGGTTGAGCAGCTCGTTCGAGCACTCGAACTCCCCCGTGCGCCGCAGCTGCGAGTGGACGACGACGGCCTCGAGGTCCTCGGGACGCAGCTCGCCCGGCCAGCCGTCCACCTCGGCGTAGCGGAACCCGTGGAAGGTGAACGTCGGCTCGAAGGAGTCCTCACCCCCGGAGAGGGTGAAGCGGTCGGTGGCCTCGGCGCTGCGCAGCGGACGGGTGCCCAGCTCCTCGCGCTCGAGCACCTCCGCGTGCCGGATCGTGATGGTGGAGCCGGCTCCGCCGCGCACGCTGAAGCGCACCCACCCCACCAGGTTCTGCCCGAAGTCGACCAGGGTCTTGCCCGACGGCGACGTCCACACCCGCTGCGCGGGCAGCACCTCCTGCCGGCGCACCGGCGGACCGACGTGCTCGGTCAGCCGCCCGGTGTCGAACTCCAGGGTGCGCACGCCGCCCCACCCCTCGCGGTCGCCGCCGACGGTGGCCCAGGCCGGGTCCAGGCGGCGGGCGTCGATGCTCTGCCCGTCGTACAGGTCGTTCGCGGTGACGGCCGAGGCGTGCGATTCCCACGCCTCGTCCGTGACGACGAACTGGGTGTGCCCGTCGGCGAACTCCACCTCCAGCTGGGCGAAGCCACCCAGGTCATCGCCGTAGTAGGCGCGTCCCCCGCCCCAGGCCAGGCGACCGCGCGACCAGCCGTTGCCCAGCGCCAGGCCCAGCACGTGCTCACCGCCGCTCTCGCGCAGGGCACCGGTGACGTCGTGGGTCCGGTAGCGCAGCCGCCACTCGTAGCTGCTCCAGCCCGGGGCGAGCACGTCGTCGGACACGGGCACGCCGTCGAGGTGAGTCTCGACGACGCCCTGCGCGGTGACGTGCAGCACGGCGCGGCGCACCTCGCCGTGGCCGGGCTCGAGGGTGAAGCGGCGGCGCAGCAGCGGGGCACCGTCGTGGTCGGCGTCAGCGGCGATCATGGTCGCGCGCCAGGTGGGGGGCATCGGCTCTCCGTGGTGGGGTGGGTGGGGCGGGTGCGTGCGGGACTGTCAGCCCTTGACGGCGCCGGAGGTCATGCCGGCGACGATCTGGCGGTTGAAGAACAGGTACAGCACCAGCATCGGGATCGTGATCAGCAGGATGTCCATGAACAGCAGGTTGTAGGTCGTCAGGTCCTGGCTCTGGAAGTTGAACAGGGTCAGCTGCACCGTCGCCCCGGCATCCCCCGGCAGGAAGTACAGCGGGGTCTGGAAGTCGTTGAACACCGCCACCGACTGCACCAGCACCACCGTGACCAGCACCGGGCGCAGCAGCGGGAGGATCACCCGGAAGAACAACCGCAACGGCCCGGCCCCGTCGAGGACGGCCGCTTCGTCCAGCTCGCGCGGGATGGTGGAGATGAACGCCCGGAACAGTAGGATCGTGAAGGACAGGCCGAAGGCGACCTCCACCAGGATCAGGCCCGGCATGGTGCCGAACATCCCCATGCGCTGCAGCACCCAGATGGTGGGCACCACCGCCGGCGGCATGATGAGCCCGGCCAGCACCAGGAAGTTGATCAGAGCGTTGAAGCGGGTGGCGCGCCGCTGCAGGACGAACGCCACCATGGAGCCGAACACCACCAGCAGCGCCACGCTGGCCACCGTCAGGGTGGTGGAGTTGATGAACGCGATCACCAGCAGGTAGTCGCGCGTCTGCACGACCTCCACCAGGTTCTGCCACGCCTGGAACTCGCGCGGCAGGGCGAAGCGGAACTCGCTGGCCTGCTCCGCGTCCATGACCGCGGTCAGCACGATGAAGAGGAAGGGGACGATGAAGACGACCACGCTGACGAGGATCGCCAGCGTGCCGACGCCGTAGCGGTACAGCGCCGCACGGGTCCCTCCCACCCGCGCGGCCGCCGGGGCGGCGGTGGAGCGCGCAGGTGCGGTGCGGCGGCGGGCGGGAGTGGTCAGGGAGCTCACAGCTCGACCTCCTTGCGGGCCAGGAACCGCGTCAGCGGCAGCACGATCGCGGTCACCGCGATGAAGAGGATGACGTTGCCGGCGGTCGAGAGGCCGTAGAAACCGGCCTGGTACTGCTTGTAGATCACCGAGGCGATCACGTCCGAGGTGAAGCCGGGACCGCCGCGCGTCATCGCCCAGATCAGGTCGAAGGAGCGCAGTCCCCCGATCAGGGACAAGGTGATCACGGTGGAGGTCGCCGGCCACGACAGCGGGAAGATGACGTTGCGGAACAGCGTCCAGGACCCGGCACCGTCGACCCTGGCGGCCTCGTAGTACTCCTTGGGGATGGACACGATGCCGGCCATGTAGATCAGGGTGGCAAGTCCCACGCCCTTCCAGACGTCCACCATCGCCACCGACAGCAGCGCCAGCTGCGGGTCGACCAGCCAACGCGGCCCGTCGGTGCCGATGAACGCCAGAGCCGCGTTGATGGCCCCGCGCGAGGGGTGCATGAGCACCTGGAAGGTGATGCCGACGCCGACGGTGGAGACCAGCACGGGGAAGAACACCACCGCGCGCAGGTACCCGCGCCCGACGATCTGGGACGTCAGCAGCATCCCCAGGGCCAGGCCGAGCACGACCTTGGCGCCGGAGGTGACGAACGCGTAGATGAAGGTGTTGACGAAGCCCTTCGTCAGGGCCGGCTCCCGGAAGAACTGCACGAAGTTATCCAGGCCGGTGAACTCGCTGTCGAAGATCGTCCAGCGGGTCATGCTGAAGTAGAACGACAGCAGGGTCGGGACGAGGAAGAGCACCGCGTAGACGAGAGCGGCGGGCAGGTAGAACCACCCCGGGTAGGGGCTGCGCCGCCGCCCGGCGCCGCGGCGCGAGGCGGTGGCGGGCTTCGTGCGGGAGGGTGCGGGAGCTGTCGTCGCCATCGGTGACCTCTCTCGGCGGGGTGCCCCGGCTCCTGGCGGAGCCGGGGCGTCGGCAGGGGTGCGGATCACCAGCCCTCGAGGCCGAGCTGCTGGGCCTGCTTCTCCACGTCCTGGTCGTACAGCGCCGCACCGTCGGCGGCCGAGCGGATGCCGGAACCGACCTCGACCGTGATCTGCTCCAGAGCCGGGCCCTTGACGGGCGAGAGGAACTCCAGCGCCGGGGACTGCGCGTCGGCGTCGAAGTACGCCTGCACGTCCTTGGTGACCTGCGGGACGTCCTCGGGCAGCTCGCAGCCCTCCACCAGGTAGGGACCGGTGGGCGGGGACGCCTGGCTCTGCGCCTCGCAGCCCTCGGGGCTGGCGATGAACGCGGCCAGCTCCTTCGCCGCCTCGAGCTCCTCCCCCGTCGTGGTGCTGGGGATGTAGACGCCGTTGGGGTACCAGGCGGTCAGTCCGTTGGTCGACGCGTCGTCACCCGGCAGGGCGAAGAACCCGATGCGGTCGCCCGCGGCGGGATCGATGCTCAGCAGCGTCGTGATGTTCCCCGAGAGGATCGGGTACATGGCCGCTTGGCCGGCCGCGAGCTGGCGCATGCCGTCCTCGAGCTTGGCGGAGGCGAAGTCGCTGTTCTGGAACCCCTTCTCGTGCACCTCCTGCAGGTGCTCGAAGCCCCTGATGGCGACCGGGTCGGTGGCGTACTTCGCCTCCCCCGCGGTGTACTTCTCGGCCCAGTCCGGGTCCGCGGCGAGCACGTTGTGGAAGTCCCCGAGGACGAACAGCTGGGAGGTCCAGGTGTCGCCGTAGGTCTGGGCGACCGGGGCGATGCCGGCGGCCTTGATCTTCTCGCTGTTGGCGATGAACTCGGCCCAGGTCTTGGGCACCTGCAGACCCAGCTGCTCGTAGACGTCCATGTTGTACATGACGCCTCCGCCGAAGGCCGTGCCGTAGGGGACGCCGTAGGCGGTGTCGCCGACGGAGACCTGGGGCAGGTAC
>NZ_JBBBEM010000119.1:0-10591 GCF_037154035.1 Kineococcus sp. G2
GGCCCAGGTCTTGGGCACCTGCAGACCCAGCTGCTCGTAGACGTCCATGTTGTACATGACGCCTCCGCCGAAGGCCGTGCCGTAGGGGACGCCGTAGGCGGTGTCGCCGACGGAGACCTGGGGCAGGTACGCGTCGTCCACCTCGCCGACGACGTCGTCACCGAGCGGCGTCAGGTTCTTCTCGGGGGCGATCTGCTGGAAGAGCGAGCCGGAGTTGTAGTCGAAGACGTCGGCCATGCTGCCGGTCTGCAGGCGGGTCTTGACGAGGTTGTCGCCCTCGCCGCCGGCGGGCCGACCGTCCAGCTCGACCTGGATGTCGGGGTTGGCCGCCTCGAACGCCTCGACGATCGAGGCGGCGGTGGCCTGGGCGGTGGCGTCGCTGCCGGTCAGCCAGGTGATGGTGGTGCCCTCCTCGCCCGAGCCGCTGGAGGAGCCGAGGCTTCCGGCGCTGCAGGCGGTGAGCGGGAGGGGGGCGAGGGCCAGCACTGCCAGGGCGGCCAGTGCCCGCGTGCGGGTGGGGGTGCGTCGACGTGCCACGGGGTCTCCTCGTTGAGACGACCGCTCCGGTGAGCGGTGGGCGGGATGTTCGCGCGATGTGGTGAGACGTTTCAAGGGTGACTCGGGCTCGAAGGTAGGAGCGCGGGAGCCGCGCGTCAAGGACTCGGCGACACCCTCGCCCGAACGGGTCGGGGAATGCGTTTACCCAGGTCAGGGGCGCGCAGGTCTCCCCGTGGCACCCGGACCCGGGGCGGTCCGCGGGCGCCGGCACCCCCGCCCGGCCGGTGCGGCGGGCGCGACTCTCCCGCACACGCTTGTGAAACGTCTCAAAGTCCGGTTACGGTGCTCTCGCCCCCGAGGGAGTGAGGTTCCCCATGACATCGACCGACACGGTCCTGGCCGCCCTGCGGCAGCAGACGATCGAGCTGCCCTCGTGGGCGTTCGGCAACTCCGGCACGCGGTTCAAGGTCTTCGGCAGCCCCGGCACCCCGCGCGACCCCTTCGAGAAGATCAGCGACGCCGCCCAGGTGCACCGGTACACCGGCATCGCCCCGCGCGTGTCCCTGCACATCCCGTGGGACCTGGTCGACGACTACGGCAAGCTCGCCGCCCACGCCGCCGACAACGGCGTGACGATCGGCATGATCAACTCCAACCTCTTCCAGGACGACGACTACAAGCTCGGCTCCCTGACCCACCCGGACGCGAAGGTGCGCGCCAAGGCCGTCGCCCACCACGCCCAGTGCGTCGACGTCATGCGCGCCACCGGCTCCAAGGAGCTGAAGGTCTGGCTGCCCGACGGCACCAACTACCCGGGCCAGGACGACCTGCGCGACCGCCAGGACCGCCTCGCCGAGTCCCTGCAGCAGGTGTACGCGCTCCTGGACGACGACCACCGCATGGTGCTGGAGTACAAGTTCTTCGAGCCCGCCTTCTACTCCACCGACATCCCGGACTGGGGCACCTCCCTGCTGCACTGCCTCGCGCTGGGCGAGAAGGCCAAGGTCGTTCTCGACACCGGCCACCACGCACCCGGCACGAACATCGAGTTCATCGTCGTGCAGCTGCTGCGCGCGGGCCGTCTGGGTGCCTTCGACTTCAACTCGCGCTTCTACGCCGACGACGACCTCATGGCCGGGGCTGCGGACCCGTTCCAGCTGTTCCGGATCATGTACGAGATCGTGCGCTCGGACGCGCTGCGGCCGGACTCGGGGGTGAACTTCATGCTCGACCAGTGCCACAACATCGAGGAGAAGATCCCCGGGCAGATCCGCTCGGTGACCAACGTGCAGCAGGCCACCGCCAAGGCGCTGCTGGTGGACCGCGAGGCGCTGCGCGCCGCGCAGCAGGCCGGTGACGTGCTGGCCGCCAACGACGTGTTCATGGACGCCTACCACACCGACGTGCGCCCGCTGCTGGCGGAGCTGCGCGAGTCGATGGGCCTGGCGGCCGACCCGATGGCCGCCTACAAGGCGTCGGGCTACGCGGACAGGATCGCCGCCGAGCGCATCGGCGGCCAGCAGGCGGGATGGGGAGCCTGAACGACATGACGAACACCACGAACAGCACCGTCGAGGAGCTGCTCGCGCGCTCGCACGCGTTGGGCGCTGACCCGCGCTTCACCAACTACGCCGGCGGCAACACCTCCGCCAAGGGCACCGCGGTGGACCCGGTGACCGGTAAGGACGTCGAGCTGCTGTGGGTCAAGGGCTCCGGCGGTGACCTGGGCACTCTGCAGGAGAAGGGCCTGGCGGTCCTGCGCCTGGACCGCGTGCGCGCGCTGCGCGAGGTCTACCCGGGCGTGGAGCGCGAGGACGAGATGGTCGCCGCGTTCGACTACTGCCTGCACGGCAAGGGCGGCGCGGCCCCGTCCATCGACACCGCGATGCACGCCCTGGTCGACGCCGCCCACGTGGACCACCTGCACCCCGACGCCGGCATCGCGATCGCCTGCGCGGCCGACGGCGAGAAGCTCACCGAGACGATCTTCGAGGGCAAGGTCGTGTGGGTGCCGTGGCGCCGGCCCGGTTTCCAGCTGGGCCTGGACATCGCCGCCATCAAGGAGGCTAACCCGCAGGCGGTCGGCACGATCCTGGGCGGGCACGGCATCACCGCCTGGGGCGCCACCAGCGAGCAGGCCGAGGCCAACTCCCGCTGGATCATCGAGACCGCCACCGCGTACCTCGAGGCGAACTGCGTGCCCGAGCCGTTCGGTGCGGTCCTGGACGGCTACACCGCCCTGCCGCAGGCGCAGCGGCGCGCGAAGGCCGCCGCGCTGGCCCCCGTGGTTCGCGGCATCGCCTCGCACGACAAGCCGCAGGTCGGTCACTTCAGCGACGCCGAGGTGGTCCTGGACTTCCTGGCCCGCGAGCAGCACCCGCGCCTGGCGGCGCTGGGCACCTCCTGCCCGGACCACTTCCTGCGCACCAAGGTCAAGCCGCTCGTCGTGGACCTGCCGGCGACCGCGAGCGTGGAGGAGATCACCGCGCGCCTGGGCGAGCTGCACGAGCAGTACCGCGCGGACTACCAGGCCTACTACGACCGGCACGCCAGCGCCGACTCCCCCGCGATGCGCGGCGCGGACCCGCTGATCGTGCTCGTGCCGGGCGTGGGCATGTTCTCCTTCGGCAAGGACAAGCAGACCGCCCGCGTGGCCGGTGAGTTCTACGTCAACGCGATCAACGTCATGCGCGGCGCCGAGGGCGTCTCCAGCTACTCCCCCATCGAGGAGTCGGAGAAGTTCCGCATCGAGTACTGGGCGCTGGAGGAGGCCAAGCTCGCGCGCATGCCCAAGCCCAAGCCGCTGGCCACCCGCATCGCGCTGGTGACCGGCGCCGCCTCCGGCATCGGCAAGGCCATCGCCACCCGCCTGGCCGCCGAGGGCGCCTGCGTCGTCGTCGCCGACCTGGACCTGGCCAAGGCGCAGGCGGCCGCCGAGGAGATCGCCGCCTGCACCGGCGCGAAGGTGGGCGCCGATGTGGCGGTGGGCGTGGCCGCGGACGTCTCGGACGCGGCCGCCGTGGCCGCCGCGATCGACGAGGCGGTCCTCGCCTTCGGCGGCCTGGACCTGGTGGTGAACAACGCGGGCCTGTCGATCTCCAAGCCGCTGCTGGAGACCACCGAGAAGGACTGGGACCTGCAGCACGACGTCATGGCCAAGGGGTCGTTCCTCGTCTCCCAGGCCGCGGCGAAGGTCCTCATCGCGCAGGGCCTGGGCGGCGACATCGTCTACATCGCCTCGAAGAACTCCGTCTTCGCCGGCCCGAACAACATCGCCTACTCGGCGGTGAAGGCCGACCAGGCGCACCAGGTGCGCCTGCTGGCCGCCGAGCTCGGCGAGCACGGCATCAAGGTCAACGGCGTCAACCCCGACGGCGTCGTGCGCGGCTCGGGCATCTTCGCCGGCGGCTGGGGCGCTCAGCGCGCCAAGACGTACGGCATCCCCGAGGACGAGCTGGGCAAGTTCTACGCCCAGCGCACCCTGCTCAAGCGGGAGGTGCTGCCCGAGCACGTCGCCAACGCCGTGTTCGTCCTCACCGGCGGGGAGCTGTCGCACACCACCGGACTGCACGTGCCCGTGGACGCCGGCGTCGCCGCCGCGTTCCTGCGCTGACCACCACCCCGGGAGAACTCCTTGAGCACGCACGTCGCCGTGGACCTCGGCGCCTCCAGCGGGCGCGTCATGGTCGGCACCGCCGCCCCCGGGCGGCTGGAGCTGACCGAGGTGCACCGCTTCTGGAACGGCGGCGTGGAGGTGGCCGGGCGGCTGCACTGGGACGCCGTCGGGTTGTGGCGCCAGGTGCTGGCCGGGCTCGGCCGCGCCGCCCGCACGCCCGGCGGCGCGGCCGCCCGCACCGTGGGGGTGGACACCTGGGCGGTGGACTACGGGTTGCTGACCCGCGAGGGTGCCCTGCTCGGCACTCCGCGGCACTACCGCGACTCGCGCACCGAGGGCGTGGCCGAACGCGTCTTCGAGCGCGTCCCCGCGCAGCGGCTGTACGAGCGCAACGGCCTGCAGCACCTGCCGTTCACGACGATCTACCAGCTCGTCGCCGAGGCGGAGGAGTCGCTGCTGGGCTCGGCCGCGCAGCTGCTGCTCGTGCCCGACCTGCTCGGGTACTGGCTGTCCGGGCACCGCGGCGCGGAGGCCACCAACGCCTCCACCACCGGCCTGGCCGACGTGCGCACCGGCCGGTGGGCACCGGACCTGGTGGAGCTCGCCGGGATCGACCCGGCGCTGCTGCCGCCCGTGCACGAACCCGGCACCGTGCTGGGCGGTCTGCGCTCGGAGGTGCTCGCCGAGACCGGCCTGCCCGGGTCGGTGCGCCTGGTCGCCGTCGGCTCGCACGACACCGCCTCCGCGGTCGTGGCGGTGCCCGCGCGCGACGAGCGCTTCGCCTACGTCGCCTGCGGCACCTGGGGCCTGGTGGGCGTCGAGCTGGAGCAGCCGGTGCTCTCGGCGGAGTCGTTCACGGCGAACTTCACCAACGAGCGCGGCGTGGACGGGCGCATCCGGTACCTGCGCAACGTCATGGGCCTGTGGGTGCTGCAGCAGTGCCTGGCGGAGTGGGCGAGCACCGAGGGCGAGCAGGACCTGCCCGCGCTGCTGGCCGCCGCCGCCCACGTGCCCGCCGGAGGGCCGGTCGTCGACATCGACGACGCGCGGTTCCTGCCGCCGGGCCCCATGGTGGGCCGCGTGCAGGCCGCGGCCGAGGAGGCCGGGCACCGCGCCCCCACGGCGAAGGCCGAGGTGGTGCGCTGCGTGGTGGAGAGCCTGGCGCAGGCGTTCGCGCGCGCGGTGGCCGACGCGGTGCGGCTGTCCGGGCACGAGGTGGACGCCGTGCACCTCGTCGGCGGCGGTGCCCGCAACGCGCTGCTGTGCGAGCTGACGGCCGCCGCGTGCGGGCTGCCGGTGGTGGCCGGGCCGGTGGAGGCCACCGCCCTGGGCAACGTCCTGGTGCAGGCCCGCGCCCACGGGGACCTCACCGGTTCGCTGGAGGACCTGCGCGCCCTGGTGCGCGACACGCACGAGACGACGACCTACGCTCCCCGCGGGACGCGTGTGGGGAGCGGAGCGCTGTGAGGATCGCCGTGATGGCCACCTGCCTGGGGGACGCGATGTTCCCGCAGGCGGTCAAGGCCACCGTGAAGCTGCTGCGGCGGCTGGGCCACGAGGTCGTCTTCCCCGAGGGGCAGACGTGCTGCGGGCAGATGCACGTCAACACCGGGTACCTGCGCGAGGCGGTCCCGCTGGTGCGCCACCACGTGGACGTGTTCGAGCCCGTCGCCCACGGCGAGTGGGACGCGGTCGTGGCGCCGTCGGGTTCCTGCACCGGGTGCGTGCGCCACCAGCACGCGATGGTGGCCCGCCGCGCCGGCGACGACGCCCTGGCGGAGCGGGCCGAGGCGGTGGCCGGGCGCACCTACGAGCTGTCCGAGCTGCTGGTGGACGTGCTCGGCGTCACCGACGTCGGCGCCTACTACCCGCACCGCGTCACCTACCACCCCACCTGCCACTCGCTGCGGATGCTGCGGGTGGCCGACAAGCCGCTGCAGCTGCTGCGCGAGGTGCGCGGCCTGGAACTGGTGGAGCTGCCCGACGCGGAGGTGTGCTGCGGGTTCGGCGGCACCTTCGCGGTGAAGAACGGCGAGACGTCCACCGCGATGCTCGCGGACAAGATGCGCAACGTGCTGGACACCCGCGCGGAGGTCTGCACCGCGGGCGACTCCTCCTGCCTCATGCACATCGGCGGCGGCCTGGGCCGGCTGCGCACCGGAGTGCGCACCGTGCACCTGGCGGAGATCCTCGCCTCCACCGAGGCGACGCAGACGCCGGCCGCGGCGGGTTCTCCCGGCGGCGTGCGCGACGAACCGGCGGAGACGCAGCAGTGAGCACCACGCACCTGGGCATGCCCGCCGTGCGCGACGACTCGCGCGACACCGGGCTGCCCACGCACTCCCCCGCCGGGCAGGGCAACCTGCGCGGCGCCACCTCGTTCCCGAAGGCCGCGCAGGCGAAGCTCGCCGACACCCAGCTGCGCCGGAACCTCGGCAAGGCCACCGGGATCATCCGCGGCAAGCGCGCCGGCGTGGTCGGCGAGCTCGACGACTGGGAGGAGCTGCGCCTGGCCGGCTCGGCGATCAAGGCCGACGTCATGGCCCGGTTGCCGGAGCTGCTGGAGCAGCTGGAGGCCAACGTCACCGCCCGCGGCGGCCACGTGCACTGGGCACGGGACGCCGACGAGGCGAACCGGATCGTCGCGGACCTGGTGCGCGCCACCGGCGCCGACGAGGTCGTCAAGGTGAAGTCGATGGCCACCCAGGAGACCGGCCTGAACGAGGCGCTGGCCGAGCAGGGCATCGCCGCCTGGGAGACCGACCTGGCCGAGCTCATCGTGCAGCTCGGCCACGACGCGCCCAGCCACATCCTCGTGCCCGCGATCCACCGCAACCGCAGCGAGATCCGGGAGATCTTCCTGCGCGAGATGCCGAACGTGGACCCGGCGCTGAGCGACGAGCCGCGCGAGCTGGCGATGGCCGCCCGCGCCCACCTGCGGCGCAAGTTCCTGACGGCGAAGGTCGCCGTCAGCGGCGCGAACTTCGCCGTCGCCGACACCGGCACCCTGTCGGTCGTGGAGTCCGAGGGCAACGGGCGCATGTGCCTGACCCTGCCGGACACCCTCATCACGCTCATGGGCGTGGAGAAGCTCGTGCCCACGTTCAGCGACCTGGAGGTGTTCCTGCAGCTGCTGCCGCGCTCGTCCACCGGCGAGCGGATGAATCCGTACACCTCCACCTGGACGGGCGTGACCCCCGGCGACGGGCCGCAGGAGTTCCACCTCGTGCTGCTGGACAACGGCCGCAGCGCCGTGCTGGCCGACGAGGACGGCCGTTCGGCGCTGCACTGCATCCGCTGCTCGGCGTGCCTGAACGTGTGCCCCGTCTACGAGCGCGTCGGCGGGCACGCCTACGGCTCGGTGTACCCCGGCCCCATCGGTGCGGTCCTGTCCCCCATGCTCACCGGCATCTCCGGACCGGACGACCCGAACGCGTCGCTGCCGTACGCGTCCTCGCTGTGCGGGGCGTGCTTCGACGCGTGCCCGGTGCGCATCGACATCCCGAACCTGCTGGTGCAGCAGCGCGCGGCGTCGGTGGAGTCGCACCCGCGGCCCACCGCGCAGGACCTGGCGCTGAAGGCCGCCGCGGTCGCGATGAGCTCCCCGGGGCGGTTCACCGCCGCGGAGAAGGGCCTGGCGCTGGGCAGGCTGGTCGCCGGGCGCAAGGGCCGCATCAGCTCCCTGCCGTGGCCGATGTCGCACTGGACGGACAGCCGCGACGTGCCCGCCCCGCCGGCGGAGACCGCCCGGCAGTGGTGGGCCCGCACGGGTGGTCACGAGGACGGGAACGACGACGGGCAGGGGGGGCGGTCGTGAGCGGCGCGCGCGAGGAGGTCCTGGCGCGGTTGCGCGCCGCCCGCGACGCCGGGGCCCCGCGCGGCGGGGTGCCGCCGGTGCCGCGCGAGTACCACCGCAGCGGTTCCCTGGAACCCGGCGGGCGGGAGGTCCTCGACCTGCTCGTGGAGCGGGTCGAGGACTACCGCGCCCGCGTGCTGCGCGCCGGCACCGCCGACGAGGTCGCCGCCGCCGTGGCCCGGTGCCTGGACGAGGCGGGCTCGCGGCGGTTCGTCGTGCCCGCCGACTTCGCGCAGGAGTGGCGCCCGCGGATCGGCGAGCGCGAACTCGTCGAGGAGCACCCGTCGGCGCCGCTGGCGGTGCCCGAGCTGGACGCCCTGGACGCCGTCGTCACCGGGAGTTCCGTGGCGATCGCCCTGACCGGCACGATCGTGCTGGCGGGTGGCGGCCCCGGTCAGGGCCGGCGCGCGCTGACCCTCGTGCCCGACCACCACGTGTGCGTGGTGCGCGCCTCCGACGTGGTGGAGACCGTGCCGGAGGCGCTGGCGCGGCTGGATCCGTCGGTGCCGCTGACGTTCATCTCCGGTCCCAGCGCCACCAGCGACATCGAGCTGGACCGGGTCGAGGGCGTGCACGGCCCCCGCCGGCTGGACGTGGTCGTCCTCGGCTGAGGACCGTGCACGGCCCGCGGCGGATCAGGCGACGCGCTCCTGCACCCAGGCGATGAAGTTGCTCGTGGCGTCGCCCGTCTCCTCGGCGGGGGTGTGCCCCACGCCCCAGACGGTGGCGAAGTCGACCTCCCTGCCGTAGTTGCGCAGGGCGGCCGCCAGGTTGAGCTCCACGGTGCTGGCCGTGTCGCCCTGCTTGATACCGGTGCGGATGCGCCAGTGCGGGGCGACCGTGGAGGTCTGGTAGCCGTCGTAGAGGTCGTTGAGGAAGTACATCGGGTTGTAGGCGTCCAGGCGGGAGGCGACGTCCTGACCGACGCTGTCGGTCTCCTCGAAGTCCAGCTCGTACTCGGAGGCGGCGTAGGCGGAGTCCCAGCCGGACAGGTTCGCGTACTCCTCCTGCCCCGCGGCGATCACGTCGCGCGAGACCGGGGCGAAGTGCAGGCCCGTCGTCCCCTTGCCGAGCACCACGTTCTCGGTGGCGCTGGCGTCGACGCCGTCGAAGGCACCGACGTCCTTGGACGGGGTCTTCTGGCTCTTCACGAACCCCTCGAGGTTCAGGACGGTGGCCGTGCCGCTCGCCGCGTCGTACTCGACCCAGGTGGAGTCGGTGTTCAGGTAGGCCATGTACTCCTCGACGCTCTGGTACGTCGTGGACGACTCGGAGGAGTCACCGCCGGGCATGCCGCCGGCCATGTCGGTGGGCATGTCGGTGGGCATGTCGGTGGGCCTCTCACCGGAGCCTCCCGATTGCCCGTTGAAGCCCGCCATGAAGGAGTTCGACGGGGTGTACGGGAAGGTGGTGTAGGACAGGAAGCGGTTCAGCGAGGTGTTGACCGCGGCGACGACGTGGTCGTAGTAGCTGCCGGCCAGGTACTGGCCGCTGGGGGACTCGCTCAGCTGGAGGAGCTGACCGGACTCGTCCTTCAGGCCGAGGTCGTTCAGGTGCTCCGCGAACGCCACGGCGAGGTCCGTGGAGTAGGCGGCCGTCCACGTGCCGGCCGCGCGGGTGTCCGTCGAGGAGAACTGCCCCATGTTCCACTCGTAGGCGGCGTTGGCGTAGTCCAGGCTGGTGATGGGGCACCAGCACATGGCGCCGGCGATCGCGTCGCTGATGGTCTCGCCGTCGGCGGTGGTCATCGCGGCGCCCAGCGACTCCAGGTAGGGCGTGTAGAGCTCGGAGTCTCCGGAGGAGCCCATGATCGCGGTCTGCGCGCCACCGCCGCTGTGCCCGAACAGGAAGATGCCGTCCTTGTCCCCGGGGACGACGTCGGCGTTGTAGCGCACGTAGCGGACGGCGGCCTTGAGGTCGGTGACCCCCCACGGGGCGTTGCCCGTGTAGCTGTCGGTGTTGCTGTCCCTGCCGCGGACGCCGGGGAACACGTACACGAAACCGGCCGCGACGTAGGAGGAGACGTCGTCGTAGCTGTACTCGGTCGGGGGCTTCTGCGCCGCGTAGCCCGGGGTGTTCACCGGGACCACGATGGGCGCGGTCGCGGCGGTGTAGTTCCCGACCGTTCCCGCGGTGTCGATCGTGGCGGTGTACGTGCCGTCACCGTTGTCGGTCGCCTGGAAGTACTTCCCGGGCACGTACACGCCCAGCGTCTCGTAGTCGGCCGCGCCGGGGGTCGCCACGTACGTGACGCCGATCTGGTAGTAGACGTCGTTGGTCGCGTCGTAGCTCCACGCCGCGTTGTCCAGGGTCAAGGCTGCGGCGTCCGCGGAGGAGGACGTCGCGGCGGTGGAGGGGGCGCTCGTCGAGTCGGTGTCCGACTGGCAGGCCGCCAGCCCCATCACGCCGACGGCACCGGTACCCGCCGCCCCCCGAAGCACGACGCGCCGACTGAGGTTCATCTCGTTCTCTCCTGGTGGTGTGTCGATAACTACTCGCCACTCACGGTACGGCCTCACCGGCGGCGTCCCCCCCTTTCCAGGCCTGCGGAGGGAAGCTCACACCGGCTTCACGGCAACTTCTCAGTGACTGTTTCAGATGTCGGTGCTGATGGGCCATGC
>NZ_JBBBEM010000120.1:0-14347 GCF_037154035.1 Kineococcus sp. G2
TACCCGCACGTGGCCGTGGCCGGCGCCCGCAAGATCGCCGCCGGGGAGGCCGACCGCGGCATCTTCGTGTGCGGCACCGGCATGGGCGTGGCCATCGCCGCGAACAAGGTCAAGGGCGTGCGCGCCTCCACCGCGCACGACTCCTTCTCCGTGGAGCGCCTGGTGCTCTCCAACGACGCGCAGGTCCTCACCCTGGGCGAGCGCGTGATCGGCAAGGAGCTCGCCCGCCGCCTGGCGAAGGAGTTCCTCGGCTACGTCTTCGACCCCACCAGCGCCTCGAAGGCGAAGGTCGACGCGATCTGCGGGTACGAGACCGACGCCGACGCGTCGGACGCGGCCGAGGCCGATACGGTCGCCTCCTGCTGAGACCCCACCGCACACCACCGGAGACCGACGCACCATGACCAGCCGTCCACGCCCGCTCGTCGGGGTCAGCCTCAAGATGTACTTCTCGCTGGCCCGCACGCGCAGCTACCTCGCCGACGTCGCAGCCCTCGGCACCGACGTCGCGGCGAGCGGCGTGGACGCGTTCGTCATCCCCGACTTCCTCAACATCACCACGGCCGTGGACCTGCTGCGCGGCACGCCCGTGGCGGTGGGGGCGCAGGACGCCTCCTGGGAGGACTTCGGGGCGCTGACCGGTGAGGTCTCCCCCGCGGCGCTGCGCGAGGCGGGGGTCCGCTTCGTCGAGATCGGCCACGCCGAGCGCCGCCGCATGTTCGCCGAGGACGACATCGTCACCGCCCGCAAGGCCGCCGCGGCGGCCCGCAACGGCCTGGTGCCGCTGATCTGCATCGGCGAGAACGTGCGCATCGACGTCGAGGACGCTGCCCGCACCACGATCAGCCAGGTGCTGGCCGCCCTGGAGGACGTGCCCTCCGACGCCGAGGTCGCGATCGGCTACGAGCCCAACTGGGCCATCGGGCAGACCGAACCGGCCCCCCCGGAGCACGTCGTGGGCGTCACCACCCGGCTGCGCGAGGCGCTGTCCCACCGCAGCGGCACCACCCGCGTCCTCTACGGCGGCAGCGCCGGGCCGGGGCTGTTCACCCAGGTCGCCGACGGGGTCGACGGCCTCTTCCTGGGCCGCTTCGCCCACGACGTCGCCAACTTCCGCGCGGTGATCGACGAGATCGCCGAACTGCGCGGCACCGCCGACCACCTCCCCGGCCCGCAGGCCGGCGACCGCGTCTGACCCGCCCCGCGCGGGGACGGCGCGGCCCCTGCGGCCACCCACCCCTCACCACCGGAGGAACGCCTTGCCCACCGCACCCCGCACCGACAAGATCACCCGCGTCGCCCAGATCGGCACCGGCTACATGGGCGGCGGCATCGCCCAGTCGCTGGCGCTGGCCGGCAACGACGTGTGGCTGGCCGACGCCGACAAGGAGTCGACGCAGCGCAACTACGAGCGCCTGCTGAAGGAGTCCGAGCTCTTCGAGGGCCAGGGTCTCTTCGCTCCCGGCAGCACCGAGGTGCTGAAGGAGAAGTTCCACCCGGCCGACTCCATCGAGGAGGCCGTCGCCGACGTGCACTTCGTCGAGGAGGCCGTCTTCGAGGACCCGGCCGTCAAGAAGGACGTGCTCTCCCGCGTCGAGAAGGCCGTCACCCCCGGCACCATCATCGGCACCAACACCTCCACCATCCCGGTGAAGGTGCTCGCCGAGGCCTTCGAGGACGCCTCGCTGTTCCTCACCGTGCACTTCTCCAACCCGGCGCCGTTCATCCCGGGCGTCGAGCTCGTCACGGGCGAGGCGACCGACCCGGCCGTCCTGCCGCTGATCGACGACCTGCTCACCCGCGCCGGCCGCAAGGGCGCGCAGGTGAAGGACGTGCCCGGCTTCGTCCTGAACCGCCTGCAGTACGTGCTGCTGAAGGAGGCCATGACCGTCGTCGAGGAGGGCGTGGCCACCCCCACGGACGTGGACACCATCGTCTCCACGACGTTCGGCTTCCGGCTGCCGTTCTTCGGGCCGTTCGCCATCGCCGACATGGCGGGCCTGGACGTGTACGCGAAGGGCTTCAAGGTCCTGGAGGACCACTTCGGCGAGCGCCTGTCGGCGCCGCAGAACCTGCTGGACCTGGTGGCCGAGGGCAAGTACGGCACCAAGACCGGCTCCGGCTTCCTGGAGCTGGAGCCGGAGAAGCTCGCCGCGCTCATCGACTACCGCAACAAGGCCTACCGGAAGATGGCCGAGCTGCTGGCCGACCTGGGCCCCTCGCCGCTCGCCGAGTGAGCACGACCGGCCCTCCACCGCTGCAGGCGGAGGGCCGGTCCCACCCGGCTCAGTCCCCGGCCGGGTCCCCCGCACCGATCAGCGCCCGCACCCGTTCGGCCGGCACGCCGAGGCGGTGCAGCTGCGCGCGCAGCGACCGCAGGCCTGCGCCCTCGACGTCCCGGGCCACCGCTCGCGCCGTCGACACCGCGGGCACCTCCAGGCGGCGCAGCGCCCGGCCCGCGGCCTCCAGCACCCCCAGCACGGCGGGGTCGGTCAGACGCGGCAGCGCGCCCGCGGGGCCGTCCAGCGCCAGGCACCCCACCACGGCCGAGACGGGCCCGGAGTCGTCGACCAGCGGCACCGCGACCACGGCGCCGTACTTGCCGCGCAGGCGGCGGTGCTCCTCGAACGTCAGCCCCTGCCTCGCCTCTGGGGGCAGGTCCGGCCAACCGGAGGCGTCGACCTCGCCGACGGCGGCGTCGGCGGCGGCCACGTCCACGGCGACGACCTCCCCCTCGGCCACGCAGCGACCGACCACGCCCTTGCCGGGCGCCCACACCGTCCCCGAGGCGGCGGGGCGGCGCCCGGCGCGCACCCGGTGCAGCCTCAGCAGCCGTGCGGCACGCCCCGGCCACGCCGGCCGGTGCAGCCGGTAGGCGGCGACCGCCAGCTCGCGCGGGTCCAGACCGGTCGCGTCCACGACGCTCCACAGGACCGCGTGCAGCAGGTCGTCCAGCACGTCGCGGTGCGCGGCACGGCGCCCGGCGCGCCACCTGCCGACCGCCTGCACCGCGGTGGTGACGACGGCGAGGACGGCGGTGAGCACCACCAGGGCGGCCACGGCGCCCCGGCCGCCGTCCCAGACGCCTGCCCGCTCCAGACCCAGCGCGGCGCCCGCCCCGGCCGCCAGCACGGCGAGCCCCACGTCCACGACCAGTCGCCGCACGCACTCCTCCAGGTCCTCGGGGCCGGGGCGTCCGGCCGCGGCGAGCACACCGTACGGAGCGGGACGGACACCGCAGCTCTCCCGTGCCCACGAAGTTCGTCTCCAGTGGTCTTTGTCGTTTTTTAGCCGCGATAAGCGAATCTTCTCTGAGCATCCAGTCGAACGGCGCTGCTCGGCCGGAACGTCCCGGGCCGCGGTGGGCGGTCCGTGCCGAGGAGGATCGCCGGGCGGACGAGGTCTACACCCGGGCGTCCCAGCGCACGGGGACGCCGTGCGGCGGGGCCGTTCCCACGACGCGGCGGTGCCCGCCGGGCCAGGTGGTGACGCTCACCGGGTAGCCGGTCTCCCCGCGGTCGAAGGCGCCCGCGTCGCCGCCCCCGGGTTCCAGGCGGACCCGGGCCAGCGGAGCCGCCGGCGTCGCCGCCCCACCGAGCTGCGCCAGGCGCTGCTCGGCGGCCTCCCGCTCACCGTCGGGCAGGTACTGCCACACCACCGAGTGCTGCACCACGGTCAGCGTCCCGTCCCGCAGGTCCAGGCCCGCCAGCAGCTCGGCCGCCCCGACGCGGCGGCGCTCCACCGGTACGCGCCGGGCCAGGTCGAGGGCGGCCTCCAGGCGGGCGGCGCGGTGCGGCTGGTCCGCCCACACGTACGAGCGCAGCAGCAGCGCGCCGTCGACCGAGGCGGGGTCCACCACGTCGGGGTCGCCCCCGACGCGCTCGACGACCCGGACGGCACCCGGCTCGGGCCACCCCGGCGGCTCGGCCCTCCACGCGCCGTCCAGCTCGACGGGCGAGTCCTCCGGGCCGCGCACCCGCCCGTCGTCGCCGCGGTAGCGGAAGCGGTCCAGCAGCAGGTTCAGCCCGGCGGAGCACCCGACCTCGCACAGCCGCACCGGCACGACCGGTCCCAGGGTGGGCCGCACCTGCGCCACGGCGGTGAGCAAGGCACCCAGGAGCGCCGCGGAGCGCCCCACCTCGTTGGTCTGCGGGGCGGTGCGCAACCCCGCGCGCACCTCCCCCGCCCGCTCGGTCAGCAGGTCACGCAGCGCCGCCCAGGCGGCTGGGGCGTCACCGTCGCCGCCCGTGCTGGGCAGGTGGGCCGCGTAGCCGGGAGCGTCGCCCGAGAGCGCGAGGCGGTGCGCTGCACCCAGCAGCCGCAGCGGCAGCGCCGAGCCGGGTGGATCGTCCTCGTGCCCGGCCAGCACCGCGCGCACCGGGCCACCGGCCAGGACGTCGTCGGCGGCGCGGGTGAGCAGGTGCGCGTACAGGGGCGAGCCCAGGTCGGCGCAAGCGCGCGCCTGACCGCGCAGCAGGTCCGCCAGCCGCTGCTCCCCGCCACCGGTTCCGTCCTCGGCCACGACGCCGACGCTAGCGAGCACCGGCCGCGCGCGCCCGACGTCGCGCACGGTCGCGGCGTCCGCCGGCGACGGGGGCGGCCGGTGACCTCAAGCGGTGCGCCGGACGTGCCGATGAGCACCGCACGAGGCAGCACCCGCCGGGCTCCGGCCCGTCGGCCCGCACCCGGCCCTCGCCGCTCACGCCCACGGAGGACCACCATGGCCAGCCCCCACCCGCCGGCACCCGGCAGCCGGGGGCTGCTGCGCGCCTTCCGGGACCTGCGGACCGCGCCGAAGCTCATGGCGGGCTTCCTCGTCGTGTGCGGCATGGTCGTCCTCGTCGGCGTCCTCGGCCTGGCGCGCCTGAGCGACTCCCAGGAGCGCCTCGTCGACTACGACGCGAACGTGACGCAGCCCCTGGACAACCTCGAGCGCGCCCACATCCGCCTGGAGCGCTCCCTGGCCCAGCTCGACGAGCTGTTCATGCAGGCCGACGCCGAGGCCGTCACCCGGCTCGTGGCCGAGCTGGAGACCACCGACGCCGCCCTGGACGAGCACCTCGCCGCCGGCGCCGGGCCCGACGCGCCGGCCGCCACGGGCGAGGCCATCGCCGAGATCGGGGACCTCGTGGCGCAGTGGCGCCAGGAGCGCGACGAGACGCTCGTGCCCATCGCGCTGGGCAGCAACGACGGCGGCGAGTACGCCGCCGCCCGGGCGCAGCGGGCGGACGCGCTGTTCGAGGAGGCCCGCACCCGGCTCGACGACCTGAAGGTCGTCCAGCGGGACTTCGGCGCCGACTACATCGCGGACGCGCACGCGGCGTACCGGACCGCCCGCACCCTCACCCTGGTCTCCATCGCCGCCGCCGTCGCCCTGGGCCTGGCCCTGGCGGTCGGGATCGCGCGCATGGTCTCCAAGCCCCTGGAGCGCACCGTCGAGGTCCTGCAGGGCCTGGCCGAGGGCGACCTCTCGCGCACCCTGGACGTGGACACCCGCGACGAGGTCGGCGACATGGCCCGCGCCCTGAACAGGGCCATCACGGGGCTGGCCGGCACGATGCGCGCCATCTCCGGCAACGCCGACACCCTGGCCGCCGCCAGCGAGGAGCTGACGGCCACCTCCGCCCAGCTGTCGGCGAACGCGCGCGACTCCGCCGCGCAGGTCGGCCAGGCCTCGCACGCCGTGGACGAGGTCTCCAGCAGCGTGTCGACCGTGGCCGCCGGCACCGAGGAGATGGGCGCGTCCATCCGCGAGATCGCCGACAACGCCGCCGGCGCGAGCGAGGTCGCCACGCGCGCCGTGGGGATGGCGCAGGAGACCGGTGAGATCGTCGACCGGCTCGGGCGCTCCTCCGCCGAGGTCGGCGACGTCGTCAAGGCGATCACCGCGATCGCCGAGCAGACGAACCTGCTGGCGCTGAACGCCACCATCGAGGCCGCGCGCGCCGGTGAGCTCGGCAAGGGCTTCGCCGTCGTGGCCAGCGAGGTCAAGGAACTGGCCCAGCAGACCGCCCGCGCCACCGAGGACATCGTCACGCGCGTGCAGACCATCCAGTCGGACACCACCGCCGCCGTCGGGGCGATCAGCGGCATCAGCGACATCATCGGCCAGATCAACGACCGCCAGGCCACCATCGCCGCCGCGGTCGAGGAGCAGACCGCCACCACCCAGGAGATGAACCGCTCCGTGGCGCAGGCGGCGTCCGGTGCCGACGGCATCGCCCGCAGCGTCTCCGGGGTGTCCACCGTGGCCCGCCGGACCGACGAGGGCGCCTCCGCGACCAGCCGGGCCGCCGCGGACCTCTCGCGCACGGCGGGTGAGCTGCAGGGGCTCGTGGGGCGCTTCCGGGTCTGAACCGCCGGGCCCTCGCCCGTCCCACCGTCCCGTTCCACCGTCCCGTTCCACCGCCCCGTCCGGGCTCCCCCGCCCCCTCGGACGCCTCCGGGGGCACCGCCGTCGTCCACCGCCCCGGGAGGGTCCGCTCGTGCTCGTCCTCGTGGACCAGGACCAGACGCTCGCGGACTTCGGCGACGGCTTCGACCGCCGGTTCTCCGCCGCGCACCCGGAGGCCCCGCTGGCCCCGCGCTCGCGGGCGGACTCGTACTGGATCGAGGACAGCTACCCCGAGCAGTGGCACGAGCGCATCCGCGCCGTTCCCGCGCAGGAGGGCTTCTTCCGGGAGCTGCGACCCCTGCCCGGTGCCCGCGAGGCGCTGGAGGCGATGCTCGACGCCGGGCACGACGTGCGCATCTGCACCGCTCCGGTGCGCGCCTACCGGCACTGCGTGCGGGAGAAGTACGAGTGGGTCGAGGAGCACCTGGGCCTGCGCTGGACGGAACGGGTGGTCGTCACCCGGGACAAGACCCTGGTCGCCGGTGACGTGCTCATCGACGACAAGCCGGAGGTGGTCGGCACCTTCGCCGCACCGAGCTGGACGCACGTGTACTACCGCACCGGCTACAACGAGCACCTGCCCGGAGCGCACCTGGACTGGTCGAGCTGGAGCGAGGTCCTCGACGCCGTCGAGGCCGAGCGCACCGCGCGCGGCGCCCTGCTGCTGGGACGCCTGGCCGACGCCCGGACCCCGGCCAGCACCCACCGCCCGGCACCGGTTCCTCCACGGGCCCCGGCTGAGGTCGCCCGGACACGAGAAAGGCTCTGACCTGCACGAGTGCTGGTCAGAGCCGATCCCGTCGCTGTCTCAACGAGTGTCCGAGGGGGGACTTGAACCCCCACCCTCTATACGAGGACTAGCACCTCAAGCTAGCGCGTCTGCCTATTCCGCCACCCGGACGAGTGACCCCGCGCCCGCCTCCGCGGCGTGCTCAGGACGAGGAAAACCGTAGCACGACGGCGACCCCCGCCGAGCACCCACCGGGCACCCGGGGATCACCCGCCGTGCACCTGCCGTGCACGGCGGGCGAGGCCCGCGGGGGCCCGTCGCGGCCGGGGGACCGCCTCGGGAGGCGCCGCGGCGCCGGGCGGTTAACCTGATCCCTCGCCGCGACTGCCGCACCGGTGGTCCTGACGGACCGCCGGCAGCACGCGGTCCACCGGGCGGCGCAGGAGCGAGGATGTGGGGAAGCCCTTGAACGACACCACCGGCCGGGACGCGCTGGGCAATTCGACCTTCCGTCCGGCCAACGCGGCCCTGCTGTCGGTGTCGCACGTCGAGGCGCCGGTGGTCGTGCCGTCCTCCTACTTCGACGAGGTGCTGGCACCGACCCTGGAACGCCTGCGGCTGCGCCCGGGCCTGCTGGAGAAGGTCGCCGGCGTGACGGAGCGGCGCTGGTGGGCCGAGGGCCAGGACGCCGCCGACGTCGCCGCCGAGTGCGGGGTCAAGGCGCTGTCGGAGGCGGGTGTGGACGCCTCCGAGGTGGGGCTGGTCATCAGCACCACGGTGACCCGCCCGCACCTGGAGCCGGCGATCGCCACGGCCGTGCACCACGGCATGGACCTGCCGCCCTCGGCGCTGAACTTCGACATCACCAACGCCTGCCTGGGCTGGGTCAACGGCCTGCAGGTGGCCTCGGCGATGATCGACGCCGGTGCGGTCCGCTACGCGGTCGTCCTGGGCGCCGAGGACGTGCGCAGCATGCACGAGGGGACGATCGCCCGCCTGCAGCGCGACGGCATCACCCGCAAGGACTTCCTCAACGAGTTCGCCACCATGACCCTCGGCTGCGGCGCGGCGGCCGCGGTGCTGGGCCGGGCGGACGAGCACCCGGAGGCGCACCGCGTGCTGGGCGGCGTCACGCGCGCCGGCACCGCCCACCACGAGCTGTGCATCGGCGACATGGACCACATGCGCACCGACACGAAGCTGCTGCTCAACGAGGGCATCGAGATCGTCGCCGACGCCTTCAACGGCGGTGACGAGCTGTGGGGCTGGCGCGACGCCGACCGCTTCGTCATCCACCAGATCTCCCGCGTGCACACGCAGACGCTGGTGGAGCGCGTCGGCATCGACCCGGCGAAGGTGCCGATGACGTTCCCGCGCTGGGGCAACGTCGGCCCGATCTCGCTGCCCATGACGCTGGCGGCGACCGCCCCGGAGCTCAGCCGCGGCGATCGCGTCGTCGCGATGGGCGTCGGTTCCGGCCTGAACACCGCGATGATCGAGCTGGCCTGGTGAGCGCTCCCGGACGACCCGTCGACGGCGAGCGCCGACGGTGGTGACCGCTCCCCTGCGCCCCGCCGCTCTGCCGCCCACCGGCCTGCCCGGGCTGGACCCGGCCTGGTCGCGGCTCGTGCAGGCCCCCGACAGCGCGGGCGTGCAGCGCACCTGGCACCTGCTGGACACCGCACCGGACGCCGGCGAGGACGACGTGGCCGGGACGCTGGTGTGCGTCCACGGCAACCCCACCTGGTCGTACCTGTGGCGCCACCTGGCGGCGGCCGCCTCCGCCGCACCGCGGCCGTGGCGCGTGGTGGCGGTGGACCAGCTGGAGATGGGCTTCTCCGAGCGCACCGGCGTGCACCGCACGCTGACGCAGCGCACCCGGGACCTGGCGAACGTGCTGGACGCGCTGGAGCTGAGCGGCCCGGTGGTGGCCGTCGGGCAGGACTGGGGCGGCATCGTCGTCACCGGGTGGGCCGCGGAGCAGCTGGAGCGCGAGCGCAGCGGTACCGGCCGGCACCGCGCGAACGGCGGCGAGGCGCGCCTGGCCGGGCTGGTCGTGGCGAACACCGCCGCCTCGTACCCCGCCGACGCCCCTGCGCCGGGGGCGCTGCGGGCGGCGCTGCTGCCGGGGGTGCTGCCGCTGGTGACGCGCCGCGCGGAGGTCTTCCTGCGCACCACGCTGGCGCTGCCGAAGCCGGCGCTGGACGCGCGGGTGCGCGACGCGTACCGGGCGCCGTACCGCACGGCCGACGACCGCGCCGGCATCGAGGACTTCGTCGCGGACGTGCCGGTGGGGCACGACCACCCCAGCCGGCCGGCGCTGGACGCGGTGACCGCCGGGGTGGACCGGCTGCGCGAGGCGGGCCTGCCCGCGCTGGTGCTGTGGGGGCCGCGCGACCCCGTCTTCGGCGAGGAGTTCCTGCGGGACTGGCGCCGGCGGCTGCCGGGCGCCGACGTGCACCGCCTGACGGGTGC
Organism: Kineococcus sp. G2; assembly: GCF_037154035.1. NCBI lineage: Bacteria > Bacillati > Actinomycetota > Actinomycetes > Kineosporiales > Kineosporiaceae > Kineococcus > Kineococcus sp. G2. Next base: position 9,600 of record NZ_JBBBEM010000120.1, read on the forward strand.
GAGCCACCTGACGCCGGAGGACCCGCGCTTCGCGCCGGTGGTGCTCGACTGGCTCGGCGAGCGGCTGGGCGGCGACGCTCCCCCGCTGCCCACCGGCCCGGCCGCGAGCCCGCTCGGCGCGCCGCGGCTGTGGGCGGCGTTGGAGGAGCGCGCGCAGGACGAGGGTCCCGCCGTCGTGGAGGTCCGCCCCGACGGCACGTCCCGGGCGATCGGCTGGTCGCTGCTGGAGCGGCGCACCCGGGAGATCGCCGCGGGCCTTGAGGACCTGGGCGTGCGGCCCGGGCAGCGCGTGTCGCTGCTGGTGCCCCCGGGCGCGGACCTGACCGCGGCGCTGTACGCGGTGCTGCGCGTGGGCGCGGTGGCCGTCGTGGCCGACGCCGGGCTGGGCGTGCGGGGCCTGACCCGCGCCGTCACCGCCAGCGGGGTCGACTGGGTGATCGGGGTGCCGAAGGCGCTGGCCGCCGCGCGCGCGCTGCGCTGGCCGGGTCGACGCGTGGCCGCCGGGCCCGCGGGCGAGGCGGTGCTGCGCGCCACGGGCGCGGAGGCGACGCTGCTGGACGTGGCCGAGCGCGGGCAGAACCGGCTCGCGGCCGGCGCCGCCCTGCCGACGGAGCCGGCCGCGGACGCCGAGGCCGCGATCCTGTTCACCTCCGGCTCCACCGGCCCCGCCAAGGGCGTGGTGTACACGCACGCGCAGCTGGCGCGGCTGGCCGTCGCGATGGGGGCGGTGATCCGCACCGGTCCCGGCCACCCGCTGGTCTCGGCGTTCGCGCCGTTCGCGCTGTTCGGGCCGGCCCTGGGCGCCACGTGCGTGGTGCCGGCGATGGACGTGACGAAGCCGGCGACGCTGACCGCGACGGCGCTGGCCGACGCTGTCGCCGCGAGCGGCGCCACCTCCGCGTTCCTGTCGCCCGCCGCGGTCGTCAACGTGCTGGCCACCGCCGCGGACCTGGACGAGCGGCGCCGCGAGGCGCTGGCCGGGGTGCGGGTGCTGCTGTCGGCGGGTGCGCCCGTGCCCACGCCGCTGCTGCAGCGGGTGCGCGAGCTGATGCCGCTGGCGGACCCGCGCACCCCGTACGGCGCCACCGAGGTGCTGCCCGCCACCGACGTCAGCCTCTCGGACGTCCTGGAGGCGGGCGAGGGCGAGGGCATCTGCGTGGGCCGTCCCGTGCCCGGCGTCGTGGTGGGGATCGCGCCGCTGGACGCCGACGGCGCCGCCGGCGACGACGTGGTGGGCACCCCCGGGGTGACCGGTGAGGTCGTCGTGGGCGGTGAGCACGTGAAGGACCACTACGACCAGCTGTGGGCCACGCACGCGGCGAGCGTGCGGGTGCGTCCTTCGCAGGAGCTGGCCGAGGCGGTCGGCGCGGGACGCTGGCACCGCACCGGTGACGTCGGGCACCTCGACGACGCCGGGAGGGTGTGGATCGAGGGCCGCCTGACGCACGTGGTCGTGACGGCCGACGAGGTCGTCACCCCGGTGGGGGTGGAGCAGCGCGCGGAGTCGGTCGACGGGATCGCGCGAGCCGCCCTGGTCGGGGTGGGCCCGCGCCAGGCGCGCCAGCTCGTCGTCGTGGCGGAGCCGGAGACGGCGGTGACCGGGCCGGTGGGGCGCACCACGGTGGCCGACCCGGCGCTGGCGCGGGCGGTGCGGCACGCCACCGGCCGGAACCTGGCGGCGGTGCTGCTGGTGCCGGCCCTGCCGACGGACGTGCGGCACAACTCCAAGATCGACCGGGTCCGCGTCGCCGCCTGGGCGGAGCGGGTCCTGGCCGGCGAGAAGGCCGGGAGGCTCGCGTGAAGGTCCTCGTCACCGGCGCCAGCGGGATGCTGGGCCGCGAGACCGCCCTGGCCCTGGCCCGCCGGGGCGAGGACGTGCGGGTGCTGCAGCGCCGCCCCGCCGGCCTCGACGGCGTCGAGGAGGTCCTGGGGTCCGTCAGCGACGCGGCGGCGCTGGAGCGCGCCTGCGCCGGGGTGGACGCCGTGGTGCACCTGGCGGCGAAGGTGTCCATCACCGGCCCGCACGAGGAGTACGTGGAGACGAACGTGCGCGGCACCGAGCGGTTGCTGGCCGCGGCCCGCGCCGCCGGCGCGTCCCGGTTCGTCATGGTGAGCTCGCCGTCGGTCGCGCACGGCGGTTCGGCGCTGGTGGGGGTGGGCACCACGCCCGCGGACCCGGCCGCCGCGCACGGCTCCTACGCGGTGACCAAGGCGCAGGCGGAGCTGCTGGCGCTGGCCGCCGACGCCCCCGGGTTCGCCGTCGTCGCGGTGCGCCCGCACATCGTCATCGGCCCCGGTGACACGCAGCTGGTGCAGCGCATCGCCGACCGCGCCCGCGCCGGCCGGCTGCCGCTGCTGGACGACGGCGCGGCGCTGATCGACACCACCTACGTCGACAACGCCGTGGACGCGCTCGTGGCGGCGCTGGACCGCGCCGAGCACGTGCACGGGCAGGCGTTCGTGGTCACCAACGGCGAGCCGCGCACGGTGGCGGAGTGGCTGGCGAGCATCTGCGAGGCCGCCGGGGTGCCCGCACCGGCCCGACGGGTGCCGTCGTCGGTGGCGAAGGTCGCCGGCAGCGTCGTCGAGCGGGTCTGGACCGGTCTGCGGGCCGCGGACGAGCCGCCGATGACGCGCTTCCTGGCGGAGCAGCTGTCCACCGCGCACTGGTTCGAGCAGCGCAGCACCCGCGAGGCGCTGGGCTGGGAACCGCGGGTCCCGCTGGAGGAGGGTTTCCGCCGCCTCGCCGCGGGGTTCGAGCCCCGTTAGCGTGGAGGCGTGATCACACGGGAACCGTCGCCCGCCCCGCCCCGCGGCGGTGCGCGGGTCCGCCGCCGCGACGAGGCGCTGCGCGACCTGGAGCAGCTGCGCGAGCTGGACCTGACGCCGCGGCCTGACGAGCACGGCCTGCACCGGGCGGCGCGGGTGGAGGACGCCGTCAAGGGCGTCGTGGGGGCGGGGATGCGCCGGCGCGGCTACCACGCTCGCGCGGTGGCGTACCCCTGCTACGGCGGGCCGGGCTGGGTCCGGGTTCTGGGCCGGGTGCTGCTGGGCCGGGAGGGCGAGGCCGCCGAGCTGCAGCGCGACGCGGTGCGCAGCGTGCGCGGCTGGCGCAACTTCCTCACCGTTCCGGTGGCGGGCGCGGAGGTCACCGTGCACGTGGGCGGGCGGCGGGTGCGGCTGCGCACCGACCGCGGCGGCTACCTCGACGAGGTCGTCGAGGTGGACCTGCCGCCGGGCGAGCACCCGATCACCCTGACCGTCGGCCCGGACCACCGGGTGGACCGCGAGGCCCTCGAGGAGGCGCTGGAGCACGTCGCGGACGACACCGAGGGCGGGGCGGAGCTGGCGCCGGAGGCGGCGCGCGAGCACCGCGGCACCTCCCGCGTGGTGGTGGTGGGCCCGCAGCCGCAGCTGGGGCTGCTCTCCGACATCGACGACACGGTCGTCGTCACCCGCCTGCCGCGCCCGCTGCTGGCGGCCTACAACAGCTTCGTGCTCAACGAGAAGGCGCGCGTGCCCGTCAACGGCATGGCGGAGATGTACCGGCAGTTCGTCGCGGAGAACCCCGGTTCGCCGGTGCTGTACCTGTCGACGGGCGCGTGGAACGTGGCGCCGACGATGACGCGGTTCCTGCGCCGCTCCGGGTACCCGGAGGGGCCGCTGCTGCTGACGGACTGGGGACCGACGAACACGGGGTGGTTCCGCGACGGCAGTGCGCACAAGCGCGACAGCCTGGCGCGACTGGCGCGCGAGCTGCCGCAGGTGACGTGGCTGCTGGTGGGCGACGACGGCCAGCACGACCCGCAGCTGTACGCGGAGTTCGTGGCGGCCGCCCCCGAACGCGTGGCCGGCGTGGCGATCCGGCGGCTGACCCCCGCGGAGCAGCTGCTGGCCGGTGGCCGCCCGCTGACGGCCACGTCCGCACCGGCGGACTCCCGGGTGCCGTGGGTGAGCGGGGACAACGGGTTCGAGCTGATGCACCGGTGGCACCGGGCGGGGCTGCTGCGGGACGCCTGAGGACCGGGGACACCAGGGGGCCGGCACCGCGCAGCGCGGTGCCGGCCCCCTGGCGGTGCGGCGCTCGTCAGAGACGCACGCGACGCGGGTTGGCGACGGTCGTCAGGTCGACGGTGTCGCGCACGTCGATGACGACGTCGGTGTCCTGCACGGGAGTGTTCTGGTCCATCTTCGTACCTCCTGGTCCCGGACGGTGACCGGCGCACCGGTCTGCTGCTCGAGCCGCGGACAGCCCTGTCCTCACACCACGGGGGTGGCGGATCGTCACCGGAGCCGCGAGGCGGCCCCGGTGGGGAGGATTCTAGGGAGAACGGGCAGGGATCGCACCACCCGCCCGAGCGACCTCTTCGACGTGATGCGCGTCACAACCGGCGCCCGGCAGCGCCGGACGCTCAGGCGCCGGTGCGGCGCACCAGGTTCTGCAGCGCGGAGACGGCCTCCTCGCTGGCCGCGGCCGCGGCGACGTTGGCCTCGCGCACCGCCTCGTAGACCTCCTGCCGGTGGACCTGCACGTCGCGGGGCGCTTCGATGCCCACGCGCACCACGTCCCCCCGCACCTCCAGGACGCGCACGACGACCTCGTCACCGATGACGACGGATTCTCCGGCCTTGCGCGTCAGGACGAGCATCGCCCCAGCATAGGTCACGATCCGTCGCCAGCCATTGCCTGCGCGTCACACCCGCCGGGCGCGGGGGGGGGGGGGGGGGGGGGGGGGGGGGGGGGGGGG
>NZ_JBBBEM010000121.1:0-32873 GCF_037154035.1 Kineococcus sp. G2
CCGACGGGGACGGGCGTCGCGGCAGGACCACGCGCGTGAGGCCGCGCGGGCGAGGCCGTGCGGGCGAGGCCGTGCGGGCGAGGCCGTGCGGGTGAGGCCGTGCGGGTGAGGCCGTGCGGGTGAGGTCGTGCAGCGGCCGGGGCTGCCCGCTCAGGCGTCCCCGCGCCGGCGGGCGGGGTGGTCGGCCCCCGCCTCGCCGTCGGCCTCGACCTCGGCCGCCGCGGCGTCCGCGGCGCTCTGGTAGCGCAGCACCAGGGTGCGCACGGCACGCGCCGCGACGGTGCACACCAGCAGCGCCAGCAGCAGGTGCAGCAGCGCCGTGTCCACGCTGCCGGTGCCCGACAGCGCCGCCGCGACGGAGGGACCGGCCAGCAGCAGGCTGGCGGCGATCACGATCGGGGTCACGGTGCCTCCCGGCGGCGGTTGCGGATCTGCTCCTGCATGACGTGGCGGCGCAGGCGGTCGGCCGCCGCGACGGGCTCCACGAAGGACAGCACGAGGTCGTCGTGCTCACCGGTGGCGGCGGGGTCCGGCGCGAGGCGCACCACCTCGGCGAGCTGCTCGACGGGGACGCCGTCGAGCTCGAACACGGTGCGCACCAGCCGGCCCGCCCCCGGCCAGGAGCCGCGGCGCACGCGCACGCACGCCCCGCCCTCGCTGAGGTCGACGAAAGCGGCCGTGACGGCCTGCTCGGGCGCGGCGTCGAGGTCCTGGCGACCGGGCCACATCGGGTCGCCGGGCACGGCGTGCAGGCGCAGGTTCCCGGTGACGGGCACCCGCACGAAGCGGCGCCGCTGCTGGACGCTGACCTCCCCGCAGGGCGCCAGGTCCCACGAGGGCACGCGGCGCCGCACGACCTCGGCGATCAGGAAGTCCTGGCGCAGCTGGCCGCGCTCGCTGGCCCACAGGACGGTCACCGGCATGCCGGGGGCCACCAGGTGCAGGTCGCCCGAGAACCCGGGGGCGGCCACCACCAGGCTGCCCTCCGCGGAGTCCTCCACCCGGGTGGGCAGCTCCAGGAGCTCACCGCCGAGGGCGTCGGGCAGCTGGACCTGCACGCGGACCCTGCCGTTGACCGCGGGCCACTGCGCCGGGGAGGTGGGGCTCACCACCCCGGCGCTCGTGCGCCTGGCCACGGGCTCAGCGCGCCGCGCCGCCACCGGACGTCGCGTCGAGCAGCAGACCGGCCCAGGCGCCGGAGGTGGCCGGCCGCCCGTCCAGGAAGCCGACGGGGACGTCGAGCGACAGCACGTCGAGGGGGTCGGGGCTCTCGGCCGCGCGGTGCACCGCGAGGCGGCGGGCGGGCACGCCCGCCTCGTCGAGAGCGCGCAGCTGGGCGGCGACGGCGTGGCTGCGGCGGGTGGCGTCCACGCACACGACGACGGCGGCCGCGCCGATCTCGGCGGCCAGGCGCGCGGCGCGCTCGGCGTCGGCACCCGTCGGGCGGGCGGGGATCGCGACGGTCAGCGGCGCGCTCCAGCGGCGGGCCTGCTCCTGGCGGCCGGGCAGCTCGTCGGCGGTGACGGTGTTCTGCACGTCGGCGCGGCCGAGCACCAGCGGCGCCTCGGAGCCGACCTCGTCGGCCACCAGCAGGGCGGCGGCCACGACGGCGTCGGCCTCCCCGACGACCACGACCAGCTCGCCGGAGCCCACGCGCAGCGGCGCGGGGACCTCGATCTCGCGGGCCAGGCGCAGGACGTCGCCGGAGTCGTGGGGCTCGCGGTACGGGGCGCGCGCCGCCGGACGGTCGCTGTAGGTGGTCACGGAATCACGGTAAGTCAGGTCCATGTCAGCTGCCTCGTTGTCGTCCCCGTCGTGGGCGGCGCGCTCGCCGGCCACGCTGTGCGTGCGCGAGGGCGCCTGCTGCGCCCGCGCGTCGTGGCGCGGCTCGCCGCGCTCGTCGCGAGGCTGCTCGCGGTCGTCCGGCACCGCGTACGGGTACGCCTGCCGACGCTCCCCCGCGGGCTCGAACGGAGCCTCGTAGTCGTCCTCCACGTAGCCGGCGCCCGCGCCGCGCAGCGCGGGCTCCTCCACGAAGCGGTCACCGAAGTGGTCCTCCACGGGAGCCGGGCGGCGCAGCTCCGGCCGGCGGGGCGCGCCGCGGCGCGCCTCGAGGCCCTCGCCGCGCAGCGGCACCTCCTGCTCCCCCGCACGAGCGCGACCCTCGGCCGCCGCGTCGGTCCGCTCCAGGCGGCGGGGGGCGGCGACACCGTTGGCGGCACCGAACTGGTCAGGAGTCACGCGATCCTCCGTGGTGCGAGCGGGCAGCGCGCCGAACGGGGCGCCGGCGCCTGCAGCGGCAGCCGGCCGGCCCGGACGGGTCCCCGAGGGACGCGGCGTCTGCCTGGTGACCGAGCGTACATCAGGGATCACATTCGGTCCTGTGGTCGCGTCGACCGCACCGAGGTGCCGGACCGCCGCCATGGTGGCCGCGAAACCCGTGCCCTCGGTGGACAGGGGCCGGTGCGGCGGCAGCGGGCGCTGCGGGGCGCCCTCAGGACGACGGCGACCCGCGCCGGCGCCGCGACCGGCGGAGAGCATGGCCCGCAGGCGGTCGGTGCCGTCGGCGGCCTCCGCCGCGGCCAGCACGTCACCCAGGCTGCGCCCGGACGCCTGCGCCGGCACCGCCGTGCGCTCGATGCGCTCGGCCTGACGGCGGCGCACCTCGCGACGCGCCTCCTCACGGCGCTCGGCCTCCAGCCGCTCCGCCGCCACACGTTCCTGCTGCACGCGCTCCGCCTCCCGACGCTCCGCTTCCGCACGGGCGGCCCGGAGCCGCTCCGCTTCCCTCTGCTCAGCCTCGAGACGCTCGGCCTCGAGACGCTGCGCCTCCAGCCGCTCCGCCTGGAGCCTCTCGGCCTCCAGGCGCTCGACCTCGAGACGCTCGGCCTCGAGACGCTGCGCCTCGGCCAGCTCGGCCTCGGCTCGTTCGGCCTCCAGGCGCTCCGCCTCGGCACGCTGCGCCGCGGCCAGCTCGGCCTGCAGACGCTCCGTCTCCAGGCGCTCCGTCTCCAGGCGCTCCATCTCCAGGCGCTCGGCCTCGATGCGCTGCGCCTCCAGGCGCTCGGCCTCGATGCGCTGCGCCTCGGCCAGCTCGGCCTCGGCTCGTTCGGCGTCCAGTCGGCGCTCCTCCTCGCGACGGGCCGCCTCGGCGAGCGCGGCGGCCAGGTCGACCTCCTCGACGACCTCCTGGCCGGGCCCGCCGGCGGTGCCGGCCTCGCCCGGGCCGTCGGCACCGAGCAGGCCCGCGGCGCGGGCGCTGCTCACGGCACCGGAGGCCTTGAGCATCTCCACGAGGCCCTGCCGGGCCTCTTCGAAGTCATCGGCAGCCGCGGGCTCGGGCTTGAGCGCCCGGACGGGCGAGGGCGCGGCGTCCGGGGCCGGCGCCGCCGGGGCAGCGGCGTGCCGCCCGGCGGGCGGCTCGGTGTCGTCCGCGCCCTCGGCGGCCTCCGACTCGGCGCGGTCCGCGGCCGCCAGCAGGGCCTCGAAGTCGAGGGCTCCCCCGTCAGCGGGCTGCTGCTCGTCGCCGGTGGTGCCGTCGTGCTGCATCTCGACCGTCACTTCGTAGCGCTCCTTGGTGAAGAATCCGGCGACGCCTCCGGAACGGATGCGCTCGGCGCGGACGACGCGGGCGGCGTCTCCGTGGGTTTCGCGGACCTGGGCCAGGAGGTCCTGCAGGTCGGGGCCCTCAAGAAGCAAGTGCGTGGACACCGCTCACCGATCCAACCGTCTCGATCCGGGGGTGGTTGCTGACGTCGTCGTAGGACAGGACGTGCAGGCGGCCGACGGCCACCTTCAGGAGCCGGCGCAGCGGCGCGCGCAGCGGGGGCGCGCACACCAGCACGGCGGAGATGCCCTGCTGCTCGGCGCGTTCCAGGCACGAGGTCGAGGCCGTCACCAGGTGCTCGGCGGTGACCGCGTCCAGGGCCAGGCTGGCGCCGTGCTCGCCGGGGCGCAGGGCCTCGGCCAGGGTGTGCTCCAGGAGCGGGTCCAGGGTGATGACGTGCAGGACGCCGTCCTGCTCGTGCACCGCCGCCACGGCCGGCCCCAGCGAGGCGCGGGCGGTCTCGACGAGGCCGTCGAGGTCGGAGCCCTGCTTGGCCCGCAGGCTCAGGGCCTCGAAGATGCGGGCCAGGTCGCGGATCGGCACCGCCTCCTCCAGGAGGGCCTGCAGGACGCGCTGCACCTCCCCGAGGGTGAGGACGCTGGGGGTCAGCTCGTCCACGACGACCGGGTGGGTGCGCTTGAGCGCGTCCACCAGGGAGCGCACGTCCTCGCGGCCCAGCAGCCGCGGGGCGTGGCTGCGCACGAGCTCACCCAGGTGGGTGATGAGCACGCTGGCGCGGTCCACGACGGTGGCGCCGGTCAGCTGCGCCTGGTGGCGCAGCTCGGCGGGGATCCACTTGCCGTTCAGGCCGAAGACGGGTTCCACGGTGGCGCGGCCGGGCAGGCCGTCGAGGTTGTCGCCCAGGGCCAGGACCTGGCCGGGCGGGGCGGTGCCGCGAGCGACCTCCACGCCGGAGATGCGCACCGCGTAGGTGGACACCGGCAGGTCGAGGGAGTCGCGGGTGCGCACCGGCGGCACGACCAGGCCCATCTCGAGGGCGATCTTGCGGCGCAGGGCCCGCACGCGCTCCAGCAGGTCGCCGCCGCCGGAGGTGTCGACGAGGTCGACCAGGTCGGGGGCGAGGACGACCTCCAGCGGGTCCACGCGCATCTCCTCCAGCAGGGACTCGGCGGCCTCGGCGGGGTTGACGGGCACCGGCGCCAGCTCGGCCAGCTCGACGGCCTTGGCCTCGGCGGCGTCGCGCTTGCCGATGCGGTGCGCGGCGAGGAAGCACAGGGCGGCGACGAGGAAGAAGGGCACCTTGGGCATGGCGGGGACGAGGGCCAGGACGGCGGCGGCCCCGCCGGCGATCTGCAGCACCATCTTCTGCTGGCCAAGCTGGTTGATGGCCTCGGTGCCCATGTCGCCGGTGGAGGTGGCGCGGGTGACGATCAGGCCGGTGCCGACGCTGAGCAGCAGCGCGGGCACCTGGGAGGCGAGGCCGTCGCCGATGCTCAGCAGCGCGTACTGCTGGATGGACTCCGCCGGGCCGAGGCCGTGCTGGACCATCCCGATGGCGAAGCCGCCGATGAGGTTGATCAGCACGATGATGATGCCCGCGATGGCGTCGCCCTTGACGAACTTCGAGCCACCGTCCATGGCGCCGTAGAAGTCGGCCTCGGCGCTGATGTCGGAGCGGCGCCGGCGCGCCTCGGCCTCGTCGATCAGGCCGGCGTTGAGGTCGGCGTCGATGGCCATCTGCTTGCCGGGCATCGCGTCGAGGGTGAAGCGCGCGCCGACCTCGGCCACGCGCTCGGCGCCCTTGGTGATGACGACGAACTGGATGACGACCAGGATGAGGAAGATCACCAGGCCGATGACGAGCGAGCCGGCGATCACGAAGTGACCGAACGCCTCGATGACCTTGCCGGCGTACCCGTTGGACAGCACCAGTCGCGTCGTGGCCACGTTCAGGCCCAGCCGGAACAGGGTCAGGACCAGGATGAGCGAGGGGAAGACGGAGAAGTCCAGCGGCCGCTTGACGAAGATGCAGGTCAGCAGGGCGATGAGCGAGCACACGATGTTCGTGGCGATGAGGAAGTCGAGCATCGCGGCCGGGACGGGCACGACGAGCAGCAGGATGATGCCCACGATGCCCACGGGCACCGCCATCTGCGTGAGGTTGCGAAAACGCACTGCACCGCCTGTCGTCCTGGTCACCCGTGCGGGTTCCCTCGTCCAGCGGCCTGTCCGTGGCCCTGCTGCGCCGTCCTGGCTACTGCCTCCTTCGGCACCCGGGCGCGGATCCTTGAGCCCCCGCCCGGCGGATCCCCCCTGCTCCCCCGCCCCCGCTGCTCCCGGCCGCGGGGACGACGACGCCCCCGGTGGTCGAGGGGGTGCTGCTCCCTCGACCACCGGGGGCGGGTGGTCGCCGCGTCAGGCGGGCACGGTGTGGGCCTCGCCGAGGGCGGTGGTGGCGCCGCGGGTGCGCAGGTTCATGACGAAGGCGAGGACCTTGGCGACGGCGGCGTACAGCTCGGCGGGGATCTCCTGGCCGACCTTGACGCTCTTGTACATCGAGCGGGCCAGCTCGACGTCCTTCACGAGCGGCACGCCGTTCTCCTTGGCCCTCTCGCGGATCTTGGCGGCGATGGTGCCGGCCCCCTTGGCGACGACCTTGGGGGCGCCGCTGCCGGGCTCGTAGCGCAGCGCGATCGCGATGTGGGTGGGGTTGACGACCACGACGTCGGCGGTGGCGACGTCGGCCATCATCCGGTTGCGCGACATGGCCATCTGCTTGGAGCGCAGGGCGCCCTTCAGGAGCGGGTCGCCCTCGGCGTTCTTGTGCTCCTGCTTGATGTCCTGCTTGCTCATCCGCAGGTTCTTCATGATCCTGCGGCGGCTCATGGCGTAGTCGGCGGCGGCGATGACGAGGCCGACGAGGATCGTCACGACGAGCATGGCGGAGATCGCGGAACCGGTGGCCGACAGCACCGACGCCAGCGGCAGCACCCCCTGGCCGACGAGCTTGGGGGCCAGCCCCTCGGCGACGACCCACAGCGCCCCGCCGATGAGGAGGGTCTTCAGCAGCGACTTGGTGCCCTCCCACAGCGCCTGCGGGCCCCAGTGCTGCTTGAGGCCGTTGACGGGGTTGAGGGACTTGAAGCTGGGCTTGAGCTTCTTGGTGGCCGGGCGCAGGGTGCCCTGCACCCCGCCGGAGACCACGACGGCCAGCACCGTGACGAGCAGCAGGGGGCCCAGGACGCCCGGCAGCGCGCTGAAGGCGCTGCCGAGGGCGGCCAGCGCCCGCCCGGGCTCGGGGTCGGCGGCCACGTCGGCGACGCGGCGCAGCGACTGCTGCCCGGCGTCGCCGGCGGCCTCGATCGTGCGGGGCACGAGCAGCGCACCGGCGGCGGTGCACAGCCACGCGGCGACGTCCCGCGACTGCGGGACGTTGCCCTCCTGGCGCGCCTCGGTGAGGCGCTTGGGGGTGGGCTTCTCGGTCTTCTCCCCGCTCACTCCCCTCCCCCGCTCCTGCCGGTCAGGCGCACGAGGGTCTCGCGCAGGGTGCCGGCGATGTCGTCGACGACCTCGGGCAGCACGGCGAAGGCGAAGCCGCCCAGGGTGAGCACGATGAGGATCTTCAGCGGGAAGCTCATGGCGAAGACGTTGAGGGCCGGGGCGACGCGCGAGAGCAGGCCGAGGCCGATGTCGGCGACGAACAGCACCGCCACCAGGGGCGCGGCGATCTGCAGCGCGGAGAGCATCAGCTGCCCGAGGCCGGTGGTGAAGACCTCCGCGACGGTGGCGAAGGACAGCCCGGCGTCCAGCGGCAGCACCTCGTAGGTGCGCAGGAACCCCTGCAGCACCAGCAGGTGCCCGCCGGAGAGCACGAGCAGGGCGGTGGCGGTCCAGTTGTAGAGCTTGCCGAAGATCGCGGACTGGGTCTGGTTCAGCGGGTCGTAGGCGCTGGCGAGCTGGAACCCGCCGAAGAGGTCCAGCAGGTCGCCGGCGGCCTGCACGGCGGCGAAGACGAGGGCGCAGAACGCGCCGAGGACGGCGCCGACGACGACCTGCTGCACGATCGCGCCGATGAGCGCGGCCGGCTCGGCGGCGGGCACCTGCCCGCGCAGCTGCCCGGCGACGGGCAGGACCAGCGCGAGGGCCAGCATCGCCTTGACGCGGCCGTTGACGGCGCGGGAGGCGAAGGGCGGTGCGAGCACCAGGAACGCCACGGCCCGCACCGAGGCCAGCAGCACGGCCAGCAGCAGGTCCAGCCCGACGGTGGTGGACAGCCCCTGCACGGCTCAGCCGCCGCTGACCAGGTCGGGGATCTGCCCGTACAGGGAGGTGGTGAAGGCGGTCAGCTCGTGCAGCATCCACTTGCCGCACACCACGATCGCGATGCCCACGGCGAGCGCCTTGGGCACGAAGGCGATGGTCTGCTCCTGCAGCTGGGTGACCGACTGGAACAGGGAGATGCCGAACCCGACGGCCAGTGCGGTCAGGAGCATGGGGGCGCTGAGCTTGGCGGCGAGGACGAGAGCGGTCATCCCGAGGTGGATGACGGTCACGTCGGACATCGCGGGGCCTTCCGGTCGGAGGAGGCGGCCGGTGCGCCGGCCGGGGGTGCGGCCGGGGTGCCGGCCGTGACGGTTCGACCGTGCATCGGCCGATCGGGTGATCCCCTTGAGGGGGCTCAGCCGGCGTAGCTGCCGACGAGCGACTTCACGACCAGGCCCCAGCCGTCGACCATGACGAACAGCAGCAGCTTGAACGGCAGGGAGACCGTGACGGGCGGCAGCATCATCATGCCCAGGCTCATCAGCGCCCCGGAGACGACGATGTCGATCACCAGGAACGGGATGAAGATGACGAAGCCGATGATGAACGCGGAGCGCAGCTCGGACAGGGCGAACGCCGGCACGAGGGTGCTCATGGGCGTCTCGGCGCAGTTCTTCGGCTTGTCGCGCTTGGCGGCCTTGGTCATGAGGGCGAGCTCGTCGTCGCGGGTCTGCCCGCACATGAACTCGCGCAGCGGCTGGGAGCCGTCGGTGAACGCCTGCGTGGTGGTCTTGTCGCCCTTGAGGTAGGGCTGGATCGCGACGTCGTTGATGGCGCTGAACGTGGGCGCCATGACGAACATCGTCAGGAACAGCGCCAGGCCGGCGAGGACCTGGTTGGGCGGGGTGCCCATCAGGCCCAGGGCGTTGCGGGTCAGGCCCAGCACCACGAGGATCTTGGTGAAGCAGGTCGTCAGCAGCAGCAGCGCGGGGGCCACCGACAGCACCGTCAGGGCGATGATGATCGTGACGGACTGGCTGGGCTTGCCGTCGGCGCCGGTGATGCCGGCCACGTCCACGGTCACCGAGCCGGCCCCGGCGGGGTCGGTGGGGGCCTGCGGGGCGGTGGGCGCGGTGACCGCGGGCAGCGCGGCGGGGAGCGCGGTCACCGCGGCCGCGCCGAACGCGGGGGCGGCGGCCGGGGACGAGGCGGGCAGGGCCGAGGCGCTGCCGGCGGCGCCGGTCAGCAGGCCCCCGGCGAGCAGCGCGGCGGCCGCGAGCCTGCGGGCGGTACGGGTGCTCACCGGCGGGTCGTCCTCTCTCGCAGCACGTCGACTGCCTTGGTCCAGGTGGCCGGCGACAGGGCCGAGCCGTTGAGCACGGCGGGGCGCGCGGTGGGGACCGCGCCGGTGCGCGCGGCGGGGACCGCGACCGCGGGGGCCGCGGTGCCCGCCGCGGCGGGGACCTCGACGACCTGGTCGGCCGGCGCCGCCGGGGCGGGCAGGAGGTCGGCGGCGGGCGCCTCGGTCAGCAGGGTGACCTGCTGCTCCGTGACGCCCACCACGAGGGCCCGCTCGCCGATGCGCACGACCGCCACACCGGCCTTGGCGCCGACGCCGACCCTGCTGAGGACCTCCAGGCCGCTGGTGGCCGCGCCGACCGCGCGGGAGCGGCGCAGCCAGCGCGCGCCGAGCCACAGCAGGCCGAGGACGGCGACCAGGGAGACGGACATGCGCCCCAGGGCGGCGAGGGCCTCCATCAGGCGCCGGCCTCCGTGCCCGGGGTGACGATCTCGGTGATGCGGATGGCGTAGTCCTCGTCGACGACGACGACCTCGCCGCGGGCGATGAGCTGGCCGTTGACGAGCACGTCGGCGGGGCTGCCGGCGGCGCGGTCCAGCTCCACGACGGAGCCGGGGGTCAGCGCCAGCAGGTCCTGCACGGTCATGTTGGTGCGGCCCAGCTCGACGGTGACGTCCATCTGCACGTCGCGCAGCAGGTCCATGGTGCGGCGCGGGCCGCCGCCGGCGACCGGTGCGCTGGTGGGGGTGGCCATGACGGGCACGGAGACCTGGGGGGCGTCGGCGGAGAACGTCAGGCCGATCAGGGCCAGCGTCTCCCCGCCCGCGCCGACGACGGCCACGGCGCCGCCCTCGAGGGCGGCGACGGCCTCGGCGGGGTCGCCCTCGACGCCGACGTCCAGGGTGCACTGCCCCAGGCTGGCGACGACGGTCTCCAGGGCGGGGCGCAGGGCGTCGACCGGGTCGAGGGCGCCCTCGGGGCTCATCAGGAGGGTGTTGAGGGTCTCCTCCCCCACGATGACGGCGACGCGGCCGGTGGAGGCGCCGGCGAAGCTGGCGGAGACGGCGGTGCCCTCGTCGCCCATGTCGGGGGCGGCGGAGGCGTCCACGATCCCGGTGATGGTGCCGGGGGCGGACAGCGGCAGGACCGCGAGGGCGGCCTGGGCCGCTTCACCGAGGAGGGCCTGCAGGTCGGCGTGGGTGACGGTGCTCATCGGGAGGACTCCTCGGGGGTCGGGACGATCAGGCAGGCCAGGCGGGAGCCGCGGCTGCCGGCCACGGCGGAGGCGACGACGGTGTCGGAGGCGACGACCTCGAGGGGGGCCTCGGCGGCGTGCGGCAGGCGCAGGACGTCGCCGGGCACGAGGGCGAGGATCTGGTCGGGGCGCAGCTGGGTGGCGTTCAGGCGCACGGAGACCTCGACGGGGATGTGCTCGAGGTGGTCGTCGAGGCGGTCGCGCATGAGGCGGCGGATGCGCAGCTCCTCGGGGCTGGCGACGCGCAGCTCGGCGGCGCTGAGCGCGGCGGAGAGCGGGTCCAGCGGCAGGGCGAGCGTGGCGGTGCCCTCGATGCGCTCGACCTGCAGGTGGAACGAGGCGACGATCATGACGTCGGTGGCGGCGGCGGCCTGCGCGAACTGCGGGTTCTGCTCGATGCTCGACAGGTGCGGCTTGAGGTCCACGATCGAGGTGAGCGAGGCGGCGAGCTCGCCGAGGGTGCGCTCGACCATGCCGCGGCACAGGACGGCCTCGATGTCGGTGAGCACGCGCAGCGGCTGCTCGTGGGCGCCGGTGCCGCCGAGCATGCGCTCGACGAACGTGAGCATCAGCGGGGTGTCCAGGTGCAGGACGCCGGCGCCGACGAGCGGCTCGGGGTCGAACACCGTCATGATCGAGGGGGTGGCCAGCGTGGCGGCGTACTCGTCGTAGCTGTACTGCTGCACGCCGTCCAGCTCGACCTGCACGCTGGTGCGCAGGGTGGAGGACAGCAGCGTCGCCCACTGGCGGCAGAACGTCTCGTAGGTGATCTCGAGCACGCGGGCGTGCTGGCGCGACAGCTTGGTGGGCCGCCGGAAGTCGTACGGGACGGGGACGCCGCGCCGCCGCGAACGGCGACCGCCCGTGCGCTCTGCGCTGGTGGAGGTCTCGGGTGCCACGTTGCACCTATCGGCACGGAGGGGCGTCACCCTTTAGCGCGCACCTGAACGGGTGACGCGCGCCCTCCCCTCCTCCTCCCCCCTCCCCGACGGTGATCGAGCCTCTCCAACGGTGATCAAGGAAGTGGCAACTTCCTTGATCACCGTTGGAGAGGGGGCCGGACGCGCTCAGGGCGCGGCAGGCGGTGCCTGCCGCGCCCTCGCGCGGAACGGGTCGTGCTGGGCCCTCACCGGGCTCGTCACTGCATGACGAACTGGGTGAAGTAGATGCCCATGACCTCCTTGTGCTCCACGCCCTCGGTCTCGGCGACGTAGGCCTCGATGATCTTCTCCTGCAGCAGTTCCTTGTGGTGCTGGCGCTGCTCGGCGTTGGACAGGTCGGTCATCGACAGGCCGCTGAACTGGGAGATGACCAGGTCCAGGGCCTTGCTGCCGTCGAGCCCCGTGGAGGCGCCGTGGCCACCGCCCTCGCTGGCCACGCCCTGCAGGGCCAGGCCGATCTTCAGGTAGTGGCCGTCGGCGAGGTTGATGCTGATGGCGTCCAGGGCCGTGACGTCACCGGGCTCGAGGTGCTCCTCGGTCTCGGCAGCGGCGGCGGTGTCGCCCTTGGTGAGCAGGAAGACCCCTCCGCCGGTGCCGCCGGCCAGCAGCACCGCGCCGAGGACGGCGACGATGATGAGCTTCTTCTTGCCGCCGGGGGCGGCCTCGGCGCTGTCGCCGTCCTTCTTGCCGGCCATGTCAGTGGCCTCCCGTCTCGGTGCTGGTGGCTGCGGTGGTGGTGGTGGTGGCTGCGGTGGTGGTGCTCGCCGTCGTGTCGAGCTCGGCGGGCCCGCTGGTCGGGGTCGCCTCGGCGACCTGCGGCAGCAGGGCCTTGACCGCCTCGGAGGAGGCGGACGCGACGACGAGGTCGACGCGGCGGTTGCCGGCCAGCGCCCGCTCGTCGCCGTCCGGGTACAGCGGGCGGGTCTGCCCGTAGCCGGTCGACGTCAGCCGCTCGGCGGGCAGGTGGTGCACGTCGATGAACCGGGTCACCACGCTGTTGGCGCGCGAGGTGGACAGGTCCCAGTTGTCGCGGTAGCGGACGGTGGAGCTCAGGGGCAGGGAGTTGGTGTGCCCCTGGACGACCACGTCGTTCGGCAGGCCGCCGAGGATGGGGCCGATGGCGTCGAGGACCTGCAGACCGACCGGCTCGACGTCGGCGCTGGCGTTGGCGAAGAACACGTTGTCGGCGACGAGGCCGACGACGAGGCCGTCGGAGGTGATGCGGTACGTCACCTGGTCCTGGTGGCCCTGCGGCTCGAGGGCCGCGTCGATCCGCTCGATGACCTCGCGGTAGTCGGCGACCTCGGCCCGGGCCGCCTCCAGCTGGCTGGCCGACCGGGCGGTCTCCTGCGCGGTCTGCGCCTCGGCGATGATCTGCTCGGCGTTCGGGGCCTCCATCGGGTCGCCGCCGGCCATCACCTTGATGTTGACCGGGTCGGCGCCGTTGTCGATGTCGTTGATGCCCTTGTTTCCGCTGAGCACCAGGTTGGAGGAGGAGGTGCCCTCGTTGAAGCCCTCCTTGAACTGGGCGAACTTCAGCTGGTCGATCTGCGACATGGCGAACAGGACGATGAACAGCGCCATGAGGACGGTCAGCATGTCGGCGTAGGAGACCAGCCAGCGCTCGTGGTTGACGTGCTCGTCGTGCTCCTCGTGCTTGTGGCGCCGCTTGTGCGCCGAGGAGGACATCAGGCCGCCTTCTTGTCCGCCACCGCCGTGCCCGGCGGCAGCAGGCTCTGCAGCTTCTTGGCGACCGAGCGCGGGTTGGAGCCGGCCTGGATGGCGAGGATGCCCTCGACGACCAGCTCCATCTGCGCCACCTCGATGCCCGACAGGCGCATCAGGCGGCTCTGCACGGGCAGGAAGAAGAAGTTCGCGCTGGCCACGCCCCACAGGGTGGCGACGAACGCGCCGGCGATCATCGGGCCGAGGGCGGCGGCGTCGGAGAGGTTCGCGAGCACGACGACCAGGGAGATGACGGTGCCGCAGATGCCGACGGTGGGCGCGTATCCGCCCATGTCGCCGAAGATCTTCGCGGCCTGCTTGTCGGCGGCCTTCTTGGCCTGGATCTGAGCGGTGAGGATCTCGTACAGCTCGTCGGGGTCGGTCCCGTCGATGGCGGTCTGCAGACCGTCGCGCAGGAAGTCGTCGTCGACGCCCTTGATGGCGTCCTCGAGTGCCAGCAGCCCTTCGCGGCGGGCGCGCTCGGCCATCTTGATGAGGATCTCGACGGTCCCGGCGGGGTTGGCGACCTTGCCGAGGAGGGCCTTCTTCAGCGTCCCGATGGAGGCGATGCCGTCCTTCATGATGCCGCCCATGAGGCCGACGCCGAGGGTGCCGATGAAGACGAGGACCAGGGGACCGGGCAGCAGGATGCTCCCGACGGTGCCGCCCTCGTGGTTCTGCATCCAGAGGACGGCGGCGGTTGCGATGACGAGCCCGCCGATGGTGGCGAAGTCCATGGTCACGGCCTCCTGCGGTGCAGCGGGACCGGAGCGGGCAGTTCCCCGTCGGCGTCGCTGGTGGTGGTCTCGGTGTGGGGGTGGGTCGGCAGCTCGAGGACGTGCGCGGTCCCCGTCTCCTCGAGGGCGTGCGCGGTGGCGACCACGCGGGCCCGGAACGCCATGACGCGCTCGACGACATCGGTCAGCGGCTCGGTGACGACGAACTTGGCGCCGTCGACGAGCGTGATGACCGTGTCGGGGGTCGCGTCGACGCGCTGGATCAGGTCGGGGTTCACGGCGAACACCGACCCGTTGAGGCGAGTCACGAGGATCACGGGGTTTCCGTCCTTGGGGTGGAGTAGAGGCCCGTCCCTGGGCCGGTTTCACTGATCCCATCGGCGTGCCCGGGCGGGACCTGAGTGGGGGTTGCCTCATGCACCCGTTCGTGCTAACGGCCCGAGCGAGGTGACGGGGTGTGACGAGAAACGCCCTCCCGGGCCGCGCACCACGCGGCCCGGGAAGGCGTCGATCGACAGCGCTAGGAGGATCAGCGCTTGAGGTTGACGAGCTCCTGAAGGATGTCGTCGGAGGTGGAGATGATGCGGGAGTTCGCCTGGAAGCCGCGCTGGGCGAGGATCAGGTTGGTGAACTCGGCGGACAGGTCCACGTTCGACATCTCCAGCTGGCCGGCACCGAGGGAACCGCGTCCAGCGGCACCCGGGACGCCGACGTTGGGGTTGCCGGAGTTGACGGTGACGGCGTACATCGAACCGCCGACCTTCTCCAGGCCCTCGTAGTTGTTGAAGGTGGCGATGGCGACCAGACCGAGGTCTCGCTTGAGGCCGTTGGAGTAGGTCCCGGTCAGCGTGCCGTCGGTGCCGAACGCGAAGGACTGCAGGGATCCGATGGTGGAGCCGTCGGCATCGGCGGAGATGTTGGAGATGCCGTTGCCCACCAGACCGGTCATCGCACCGAAGTTCGGCAGGACGGAGGTGCCGTTGAGGACGACCGGTGTCTTGACCCCGGTGGCAGGGACAGCGTTGGCGGTGGTGTCGTACTTGCCGTCCGTGGCCGAGAAGGCGATGGTTCCTCCGTCAGCGGTGCCGCCGTCCCAGCTGTAGGTGATCTTCCAGGTGTCCTTGCTGACCCTCTTCGCCTCTTCGGCGGTGGCGGCGGCCGTGAGGGTACCGGTGTTCTCGAACCGGACCGTCACACGAGTACGCGCTCCCTGACCGTCGAAGACGTCGAAGGACGTGGTCACGTCCGGGATCTTGTACCCGCCGCCGGCGACACCGATCGGCGCACCGCTCTTGTCCAGGTTGCCGACCATGTCGAACTCGGTGCTGGCCACCGCCGGCATGACCTCGTCGGCGGGCACGAGCAGGGTCTCAGTGGGACCGCTGGTGGGGATGACGCCGTCGGCGTTGGGCCGCCAGCCCTGGACGTAGCTGCCGTCCGGGGTGACCAGGCGCCCCTCCTGGTCGAGCGTGAAGTTGCCGGCGCGAGTGTAGAAGGAACCCTCGGCTCGGTTGACGACGAACATGCCGTCGCCGTTCAGCATCAGGTCCGTGGCCTTGCCCGTGGACTGCGCCGAACCCTGGGTGAAGTTCTGCTGGATCGCGTTCACGCGGACGCCGAGACCGACCTGCGAGGGGTTGGTACCACCGATCCCGCCCTGCGGTGCACCGGCCGCCTTGGTGAGCTGGCTCATGGTGTCGGCGAACGCCACGTTCGAGCTCTTGTACGCGGTGGTGTTGACGTTGGCGATGTTGTTGCCGACGACGTCCATCATCGTCTGGTGCGAGCGCAGGCCGCTGACACCGGAGAACATGGAACGGAGCATGTTTCGGACCTTTCGAAGGGCTGGCGGGGTTCGGGAGGGAGGTTCTGGGAGTCAGGAGGCGGTCGAGGGTGAGGCGGGCGAACCCGCACTCCCCGTGCTGGCCGCAGGCACCGTGGCGCTCGCCGCTGCGGCGGTGGCACCGGCACCGTTGATGGATGTGACCTTGGACAGCACGACCTTGGCGCCTCCGACGTCGAGCACCGGCTCGCCGCCCGTGCCACCGGTGGAGGAGGCGTTGAACGACGCGGAACGCACGACCCCGGTGACGGTGGTGCCGTCGGGGCCGGCGTACGACACCGTCTGGCCGATCAGGGCGCTGGCCTGCAGCTTGTCCTGCCCGGAGAGCATCTGGGTGTAGCTCTTCGCCATGTCCTGCATGGCCTCCAGCGAGGAGAACTGCGCGGTCTGCGCGATGAACTGCGTGGAGTCGACCGGCTTGGACGGGTCCTGGTAGCGCAGCTGGGCGACCAGCAGCTTGAGGAAGGTGTCCTTGTCCTCGGCGGTCTTGTCCGCCGCCTTCGCGCTGGTGTCGGACCTGCCCGCGTTCTTCGCCGACTCCGTCTGGGTCACGGCGTCGGAGTTGGCGATCAGGGACGCGTAGGGGTTCGCCCCGCTGGCCGCATCGATGGTCATGGTCCTCCTTCGGTCGTTCGGGTGGGTGGCTGTAGCCCGTCCGGGTCCTTCACCGCTCAGCGGGGTGGACTCGCCGGCGTGCGAGGGGTCAGACGCGCAGGTCCAGCCGCCCCTGGGCGGCCGCCGCGGCGGTCTGGCGGGCCGAGCGGGGCTCGTCGGCGCCGAACAGGGCGCTGCGCCCGCCGGAGGAGCCGGAGCCGTGCTGCTGCCCCGCACCGGAGCGGTTCCCGCCCTGGCCGCCGAGCTGCGGCTCGCTCCCCTGCCGCTGCTGGGCGGTCCCGGAGTCGGCGCGCACCTCGACGCTGGTGGAGGTGAACGAGGTGCCGGCCAGTTCGCGCTGCAGGTCGCCGACGGCCTGGCGCAGCGCGTGGCGCGCGGCGTCGGAGGCGCCGGTGAGCTGGACGCTGAGGGCCCCGTCGAGGACCTCGGCGGTGACCTGCACGGGCCCCAGGCCCAGCGGGTTCACCTCCACGCTCATGCGGTGCACGGCGTCGGTGGCGGCCGGCAGCTGCTCGAGGCGGGCGCTGACGCCCTGGGCGAAGGCGAGCGGGTTCGTCAGCGGCAGCGGGGCGGGCGGCGTGGACGCGGGCGCCACGGCGGGCGCGGACGCCGCCGCGGTACCGGCGGTGGCCGGCGCGGTCAGCGGTGCCGGGACGGCGGTGGGCTCCGCGGCCACCGCAGCGGCGGGCACCGGGGTGGGCCCGCTGACCGCGGTGGCGGCCGGCGACGTGGACGAGCCGGTGGCCGGGGTGCCCGGTGCCGGCACGGCGGTGGCGGACGGCACCGCGGCGCTCCCGGCCCGGCCGGCGGCCGGGGCCCCGGGCTGAGCGCCCGGCTGCCCACCGGGCTGGCCGCCCGGCTGCCCGGTCTCGCCGCCCGCGCCCTGCGCGAGCGCACCCGGGGTGACCACGGCACCCGCCGAGGGGTCCTGGACGGGCTGGCCCGGCGCGACGGCAGCGGGCTGCGCACCGGTCTGGGCGGAGGTCTGGGCGGAGGTCTGGGCCGCGACCTGGACCGCGACCTGGGCGGCGGGCTCCTTCGCAGCGGCCAGCGCAGCCGGTCGCACGAGGGCGGCCACGGCGTTCGCCGGTGCGCCCGCCGCCGCGGCGGGAGCGGTCGCACCCGTCTCGGCCACCGCGGTGCCGGAGGTGCCGAGGAGCGTCGCGGTCGTCGCGGCAGCCGCCCCCGGGACGGGGGCACCGGTCCCCGCCGGCGTGCCGGCCGCGGTGGCCGTCGCGGAGGGAGCGGTGGCGGCAGCGGCCGCCGCGGCGCCCGGCACCGCCGGCGAGGCCGGTGCCGCAGGAGCGGCCGCCGACGGCACGGACGCGGCAGCGGTCGCCCCCGGGGCGACCGGCGCCCCGGTGGGACCGGGCAGGGCAGAACCGGTCAGAGCGGAATCCGGCAGGGCGGAACCCGGCAGGGCGGAAGCAGCGACGGTGGCGGCCGCCACCTGCGCGGTGACGCCCCGCTCCCCCACCGCTCCGGCCGGCGTCGCGAGGGTGGTGGTGGGTGCGGTCGCCGGGGTGGCGGGCGGCGTCACGAGCGCGAGCAGCGCGTGCGCAGCGGCCTGCTGCGCGGCGTCCTGCTGCATGTCGTCCTGCTGCGGGGCAACGGTTTCCGGGCCATCGGCCGATCCGGTGGCCGCGCTCGCTCCGGCCGCCTCCTCGGCGGCGGTCGCCTGCTCCGCGCGGCCCTGCCCCGGGTTCGTCGAGGTCGGGGAGTCGGCGCGCCGGCGCTCACCCGGGCGGTACAGCGCGTCGGGGCGGTGGTGCTCGCGGCGCAGCGGCTGCCCGCAGCGCCGGGCGTCGTCCGCACCGCGGTCGGCGGCGCGCTCGGCGGCCCGATCCCCGGCACGATCGGCCACCCGGTCCGCGGCGCGCTCAGCCGCCCGGTCGGCGGTCCGGTCGGCGGCGCGCTCGGCCACCCGGTCCGCGGCGCGCTCGGGCGCGCGACGGTCGAGGGCGTCGGCGGCGCGCTGGTCGAGCTCGGCGGCGGCGCGGCCGAAGGAGCGCGCGAACTCGGCGCCGCCGTCGGTGCTGCCTCGGCGGTCCTCGCGGGCCGGGACGGGGTTCGCCGCGGTCAGCGTGCTGACGGTGGGGGTGCTCACGCGGCGCTCCCGGTGCTCTGGAGGGTGGTCATGATCTTCTTGACGTAGTTCTGGGTCTCGCTGAACGGCGGGATGCCGCCGTACTTGCGCACGTTGCCGGGGCCGGCGTTGTACGCGGCCAGGGCCTTCTCCAGCGAGCCGAAGGTCTTCAGGTGGGAGGCGAGGAGCTTGCCCGCGCCGTCGATGGCCTGCATCGGGTCGAGGGGGTCGATGCCGACGTCGCGGGCGGTGGCGGGCATGAACTGCATCAGCCCGACGGCGCCGGCGTGGCTGCGGGCGTTCGGGTCGTACCCGGACTCCTGCTTGGCGACGGCGGACAGCAGGCCGGCGGGCAGGCCGTACCTGCCCTCCGCGGCGGTGAAGGCCGCGTCGTAGGGCGCGGACTTCGACGTCGTCAGGGACGCGGGCCGCACGTACGCGGTGCTGTCGGTGGCGGCGGCGCCGGTGCTGCCGGTGACGAGGGCGGCGGCGGCCAGCCCGGCGGCCGCCGTGGTGGCGGCCGTGGTGCCCAGCCGGCGGATCGTCATGGGGGTTTCCCAGACCTTGGAGATCTTCACGACGTCCCCCGTCTTGGGTGCGTGGAGCATCTTGCCGTCGCCGACGTAGATGCCGATGTGGTGGCCGTTCTCGAGGACGACGAGGTCGCCGGGCTTCGCCTTCGCCAGGGAGGGCACCTCGGTGCCGACCTTCGCCTGCTGGGCGGCGGTGCGGGGCAGCGAGATCCCGATCTGCTTGCCGGCGTACTGGATGAGGCCGGAGCAGTCGAACCCCTCGGGGGTCGTCCCGCCCCACAGGTACGGCACGCCGGTGTGCTTCTTCGCCACCGCGAGCAGCCGCTCCCCCGTGGTGCCGGAGGTGCTCTTCGTGCCGGTGGGGTCCCAGGTGGCGTTGACGGCGCGCGCGCCGCGGCTGACGGTGCCGCCGGCGAGCACGTCGGCGAACTGCGTGCCGGACGTGGCGGGGGGGACGGACGTGGCCGTCGTGGCGGCCGCCCGCAGCGCGGTGGCGGCGTACCCGCCGCTGAGGGCGGCGATGCGGGACTCGATGTCGGCGACGCGCGCCTGCACCTCGGCGATGCCGCTCACGGCCTGTCTCCTCCGGTCTCGGCGCGCCGGCGGGCGCGGGCGGCGAACTCGGCGACCGTGCGGTCGTCGAGGGCGCGCTGGTCGGCGGCCAGGGCCGCCTTCTCCTGCGCGAGCTCGTGCCGCTCCACGACGCGCTCCAGGGAGCGCTCGGCGCGGCGGGCGCGGGCCCAGGCGGCCTGCTTGGTGCCCATGTCGCTCTCCAGCCGGGCGGTCAGGGCGCGGGCGGCGTCGAGGTCGGCGACGAGCGCGGCGCGGCGGGCCACGGTCGCGGTCCAGGCGGCCATGGTCTCGTCGCTGAGGTGCGCGTCGCCGAGGTCGCGGCGCACGCGGGCGGCGCGCTGCTGCTCGCGGCGCAGGACGGCGTTGGCGGTGGCCAGGTCGGCCTTGGCCTCCTCCTGCTGGGCGCGGCGCAGCTTCAGCAGGGCGAGGATCGCCTTGGCGCTCACCGTGCACCTCCGAGGGTGGCGACGAGCTGCGCCAGGCGGGCCCACGCCTCGGGCGCGGGGGTGATGTCGTGGATGTCCTGGCGCAGGAACGCGTCGATGGCCGGCATGCCGGCGACGGCGGCGTCCACCTCGGCGTTCGCGCCGCTCTGGTAGGCGCCGACGTCGATGAGCTCCTTGGCGTCGCGGTGCGCGGCGAGCACGCGGCGCAGGGCGGTCGCCTGGGCGCGCTGCTCGGGCGTGGTGACGCGGCCGGCGACGCGGGAGACGGACTCCAGCACGTCGATCGTCGGGAAGTGCCCGGCGGTGGCCAGGCGGCGGTCGAGCACGACGTGGCCGTCCAGGATGGAGCGGGCGGCGTCGGCGACGGGCTCGTTGTGGTCGTCGCCGTCCACCAGGACGGTGTAGATGCCGGTGATGGAGCCGACGACGCCGGGCCCGGCCCGTTCCAGCAGGCGCGGCAGCAGCGCGAACACGCTGGGCGGGTAGCCGCGGGTGGCGGGGGGCTCGCCGACGGACAGGCCCACCTCGCGCTGGGCCATCGCGGTGCGGGTGAGGGAGTCCATCATCAGCACGCAGTCGGCGCCGGCGTCGCGGAAGGACTCGGCGATGGCGGTGGCGGTGAACGCGGCGCGCAGGCGCACCACGGGCGCCTCGTCGCTGGTGGCGACGACGACGACGGAGCGGGCCAGGCCCTCCGGGCCCAGGTCGTCCTCGAGGAACTCGCGGACCTCTCGGCCGCGCTCGCCGACGAGGGCGAGCACGGACACGTCGGCCGCGGTGCCGCGGGCGATCATGGACAGCAGGGAGGACTTGCCGACGCCGGAGCCGGCGAAGATGCCGAAGCGCTGCCCGCGCCCGGCGGGCACCAGGGTGTCCAGGGCGCGCACGCCCAGCCCCAGGGGCTGGTCGACCCGCTGGCGGGCCAGGGCGGGCGGCGGGGCCGCGTGCAGCGGGGTGCGGGGGGCGGCGTGCAGGGGCGCGCCGCCGTCGAGGGGGTTGCCCAGGGCGTCGACGACGCGGCCCAGCAGGGCCGCGCCGACCGGGACGGTGGGGGCGCGGCGGGTGGCGACGGCGGGGGCGCCGGTGCCGAGGCCGGTGAGGTGGCCCAGCGGCAGGCAGCGCAGGCGCCCGCCCTCGGCGGCGACGACCTCGGCGGGCACGGCGGCCGGGCCCTCGCCGAGCACGACGGTCTCGCCGACGGCGGCCTCGAGGCCGGAGACCTCCACGGACAGACCGACGATGCCGCTGACGCGGCCGCGCACGACGGGGCGGGCGGCCTCGGCGGCGCGGCGCAGCTGCGGGGTCAGCAGTTCGCGCACCGCGGAGGCGAGGGCGGGCCCCACCAGGGGGGCGCTCACGCCGGCGATCCGCTCACCTCGGCGCTCCCGCCCGCCTCGGGCGACACCAGCGCCGCCAGCGCGCGGCCGACGCTGGCGCGCAGGCCGGCGTCGACGTCGGTGTCGCCCTGGCGGGCGATCGCGTCGCCCGGGGAGACGGTGGGGTCGGCCAGGTAGGTCACGCGTGGTGCATCGGCGGGCGCGCCGGGGGTCTTGAGCGCACCGCCCGCCGGATCGCCACCCGTCGGGCCGTCGCCCGTCAGGGCGGCCAGGTCGTCCGGGTGCACACGCACGGTGACGGGCTGGTGGTCGTCCAGGGGGCGCAGGGCGCGCTGGACGGCCTCGTGGACGGGTGAGCCCATGAGGGAGACCTCACGGTCCAGGACGGCTCCGGCCAGCTCCAGGGCGAGCTCCAGCACCGTGTCGGCCAGCGCCGCCACGCTGGGCAGGCGCTGGGCGCTGATGCCGTCGGCGGCGGTGAGGACCGCCGCCTCGGCGCGCGCCAGGGCGGCGGCGCGCCGGGACTCGTGGGCGGCGGCGGCCGCGGTGGCCGCCTGGCGGGCGGCCAGCCGGTCGGCGGCGGCCTCCTCGGCCGCCTGCCGCATGCCGGCCGCCCAGCCGGCCGCCCAGCCCGCGGTGCGGGCCGACTCCCGCTCGGCGCGCAGCGCCTCGGTGTCGGCGGCGTTGCGCGGCAGGCGGATGCCGGTGAACTCCCGCGGTGCCCGCGCGTCCGGGCCGCCGGGAGCGGCCACGAACGTGCGGGGGACGGGTGCGGGCGAGGTGTCCGCGGGGCGGAACCCCCGTGCGGCGCGGGGTGCGTCAGGCCACGAAGTCATCGTCACCGCCGCGCGTCAGCACGATCTGGCCGGACTCCTCCAGCTGGCGGATGACCTGCACGACCTTCTGCTGCGACTCCTCGACGGCGGACGTGCGGACGGGCCCGAGCATCTCGATCTCGTCGAGGAGGTTCTCGCGGGCGCGCTCGGAGACGTTGCGCAGGATCTTGTCGCGCACCGAGTCCTTGACGCCCTTGAGGGCGGTGGCCAGGTCGGCCGTCTCCACGCCGCGCAGGACCAGCTGGATGGCGCGGTCGTCGAGGGTGGTGATGTCCTCGAAGACGAACATGAGGGCGCGGATCTCCTCGGCCAGGGGGGCGTCCTTGGCGGACAGGCCCTCGAGGATGCTGCGCTCGGTGCCGCGGTCGGCGCGGTTGATGATGTCGACCAGGGGCTGCACACCGCCGACGGCGGTGTTCTGCTTGGCCTGCAGCACCGTGGAGGTGCGGCGCTGGACGACGTCCTCGATGAGGCGCACGTACTCGGTGCTGGTGGCCTCCATGGTGGCGATGCGGTAGGCGATGTCCGCCTGCATCTCCGGGGAGAGGCCCCCGAGGATCATCGACGCCTGGTCGGGGCGCAGGTGCGCCACGACCAGGGCGATGGTCTGCGGGTGCTCACCGGTGAGGAAGGTGAGGATCTGCTGCGGGTCGGCCTGGTGCAGGAACTGGAACGGCTGCACGACCTGCGACTCGGCGACGCGGCCGAGGACCTCGGCCGCCCCGTCGGCACCCAGGGCGCCCTCCAGGAGGGCCTGGGCGAAGTCCATGCCGCCGGCGCCACCGCGCAGCGGCGCGGCGATCATCGAGTGGAACTCCTCCAGGACCACGCCGGCGACCTCCGGGGAGACCGCGCGCAGCCGCAGGATCTCGGCGGTCAGCTCCTCGATCTCGGCCGGCCGCATGTGGGAGAGCACCTTCGCGGCGTTCTCCTGGCCGACCTGCACGAGCAGGACCGCGGCCTTCTGCGCCCCGGACAGGGGGGCGACCTCGATCTCCGTGGACGTCGTCACGGGTCAGGACCTCCGATCGGCGAGCCAGCCGCGGAGCAGTTCCGCGACTTCCTCGGGCTGGCGGGAGACGAGTTCGACGACCTCGGTGCGGCGGGCCGCCGCGGCCTCCAGGGCCGGGTCGACCGGCGCCGCCTCGAGCGCCACTGGACGTTCGGCAGGAGCGTCCAGCTGCTTGAGCTCCTCGTCCGCCGTGATGTCGCCCAGGTCGATCGGGGCGACGTCCAGGACGTCCACCGTCTCCACCTTGCGGCGGCGGAAGGCCAGCAGGACGACCACGAGCATGATCAGGACCAGGAGGGCGAGCGCACCGGTCTTGGCGTAGCCGACGAGGGCGTCGCGCTGCTCCTGCTCCTCCGCGGCGGCGAGCGCCTCGGCCGCGGCGTCGGCGGCACCGGTGTCGAAGGCGATCTTCTGCACGGTGACGGTGTCCCCGCGGGCGGGGTCGAGGCCGGCGGCCTGCGTCACGAGCTGGGTGATCGCGTTGACGTCGGCGGCACCGGCGTTCGCGGCGTCGACGACGACGGCGACGGACTGGCGCTCGACCTTGCCGGGCGCCTGCTTGGTCGTCGTCTCGATGCGGTTGATCGAGTTGTTGAGGGTCTCGGAGCGCTTCTCGTACGCGCTCGTGCCGGCTTCACCGGCGGGGACCTGGATGTTGTCCGGGCCCAGGACGCCGGTGGCGGCGCCGGCAGCGCCCCCGGTGTACGTCTCGGTGTCGGTGGTGCTGGCCAGCGGGTCGATCTCCTCCGGCTGCTCGTACACCAGGGAGTTCTGCGTGGTGTCGTCGAAGTTCAGCGTCGCGTTGACGGTGGCCTTGACGTTGCCCGCGCCGAGGACGCCCTCGAGCATCTGCTGGAGGTTGGCGCTCTGGGTGGTGTTGTAGTCGCTGGTCTTCTCCTGCTGCGCGGAGCTGCCCGAGTCTTCGCCGGACAGGGTGCGGCCCCGGTCGTCGACGACGGAGACGTTCTTGGGGTCCATGCCCTCGACGCCGCCGGCGACGAGGTTGACGATGGAGGTCACCTGGTCGTCGGACAGCTGCTCGCCCGGCTTCAGCTTGACGAGGACCGACGCGGTGGTGGGGTCCTCCTCGTCGAGGAAGACGTCCTTCTTCGGGATGGCCAGGTTCACGACGGCGGACTCGACACCGTCGATGGACTGGACGGTCTGCTCCAGCTCGTTGGCGAGGTCGCGCTGGTAGGCCTTCTGCTGCACGAACTCCGAGGTGGTCACCCCGGACTGCTCCAGCAGGGAGAAGCCGGAGTCGGTGTCGGCGGGCAGCCCCTCGCCGGACATGGCCAGGCGCTGGTCGTAGACGACCTCCTGCGGCACCGTGATGGTGGTGCCGCCGTCGGCGAGCTCGTACGCGACGCCGTCGGCCTTGAGCTTCTCCACGATGGCGCTGGCGTCGGAACCGGAGAGGTTCGAGAACAGCGGCGCGTACGCGGGCGTCGAGGCCCAGCGGGAGAACACCACCCCGCCCGCGAGCAGGGCCACCAGGACCGCGATGACGACGGCCTTCTGGCCGGCGGAGAAGGTCTTGAACCCCTCCCCGAAGCGCTTGGCGCCGTCGACGATCGCCGCGGGCCCCTTGCTCTTCGCCATCAGATCTGCATCCTCATGATCTCGTTGAACGCCTCGACGGCCTTGTCACGGATCGCCACGGTCAGCTGGGTGGTCAGCTGCGCCTCGTTGCTGGCGATCATGTAGTCGTGCACGTTGGTCAGGTCGCCGGTGGCGGCCTTCACAGCCAGGTCATCGGCGTTCGACTGCACGCTCTGGAGCTTGTCCAGGCCACCGGAGAGCAGCGTCGCGAAGTCGGTGCCGGAGGCGTCGCCGACCGCGCCGGTGCCGGTGGTGCCGGTGACGCCTGCGAGGTTCGCGATGCCGGTGGTGCCGGTGACGGCCTGCGCGCCGGTGGTGACCCCGCGCGTCATCTGCGCGTTGTCCGTGTTCTCCAGGCCCTGTCCCCAGCCGACGGCCTGGGTGCCGAGGGAGCCGCCGACGGAGGCGATCGACTCGATGCTCACCGCGCTCACCCCCTCCCGAGCTGCAGGGCGGCCTGGTAGGCGTCCTTGGCGCTGGTGATGGTCTGCAGGTTCGCCTGGTAGGCGCGCTGCGCCATCATCAGGCTCGTCATCTGCGTGCTCATGTCGATGTCGGGGTACTTCACGTACCCGTTCTCGTCCGCCAGCGGGTGGTCCGGCTCGTGGACCATGCGCCCCTCGGGACTGCCGGTGACGATGCCGGCGACCTGGGTGCCCTTGCCGTCACCGGCCTCGGTGGCCACCACGTAGCGCGCGGCGAACGCGTCCTCGTCGGTGCGCTTGACGGTGTTGATGTTGGCGAGGTTGTCGCTGACGGCGTCCATCCACTTGCGGTTCACCGTGACGCCGGTGCCGGCGATGCCGATCGCGTCGAAGAGGCTCATGGGTCGGGGGCTCCGGATCAGGTGGTGGGCACGGGGCGGTGGTGCGGGCGCGTCATCAAGCGCGGCCCATGGCGGTGCGCAGCAGCGAGTACTTGGTGTTCAGCGCCGACAGCGCCGTCTGGTAGCTCAGGCCCGTGGAGATGCTGGAGATCGTCTCCTCGTCGAGGTTGACGTTGTTGCCGTCCTCGCGGGTGGGCTCCAGGGACTTGGCGGTGGTGATGCCGGACGTCGCGGCCGCGCGGGCGTCGCCGGTGGCGACGGCCCGGGCCAGCGACTTCTCGAAGGAGACCTTGTTGGCGGTGTAGTGCGGGGTGTTGATGTTCGCGATGTTGTCGGCGATGGCGCGCTGGCGGGCCTGCAGCCCGTCCAGCGCCGTGTGCAGCGCGACGCTGGTGAGATCGGCCACGGGACCACCTTCCGACGGGCCCCCCGGCCACGGCCGTGGGGGACTTCTCTCGTACGCGGCCGTCCTGGCCCGCTCAGCGGTGCTTCCTGCACCCAGGCACTCAATCGGCCCCCGGGGTGGGCGCCTTGAGCGCGCGGGGCCCCGTCGGCGCCGATTCCGCCCGCTCCGCAGCCGCTGCCACCCGTTCGGCCCAGCGGTGCCGGCGGGTCGGCACGGCGCGTGATCGCCGGCCTCCCCGATCGGCCCTGCCACGACCCGCCGGGCGCACCCCGGCGGCGGTGCCGGGGCGCGGGCGCGCACCGGCCGGACGGCACCCGCCCGTGCCCGCGGGAGCCGCGGGCCCCGCGCCAGTGGTGACGCCGCGTGCCCGTGCTCACCCGTCCGGAGCACCCTCGGCGGAGCAGGCCGGGCCGGGAGCGTGCTCAAGGCCCGTGCCCCGGGCGCCGAGAACAGGGCAGCGATCGAGCCCGCCGCCCAGTGCGGTGCGCGCCGACCGGGCACCCGTCAGCCACCCCGAGGCAGGACATGACGCTCATCGACGACCCGACGACAACGGGCCCCGCCCCCGCCGAGCTCCCCGCGGAACCCCTCGCCGAGCCCGGCGAGGGGGCCCACCCGCTGGACGGCGACCTGCTGCACCTGGCGGGCGAGACGGCCGCGCTGGCGGCCGAGGAGGCGCAGGAGCACCGCGCCGGCACGCTGCGCTCGCTGGAGGGCGCGCTGCGCGCCCAGGACGACCTGGGCCGGTGGGCGGACTGCGACCTGTTCGCCGTGCTGGACGTCGACGGTCCCGGCGCCCCGGCACCGGAGCGGCGCAGCCTGCTGCGCTCCGGTGCGCTGCGCACCGTGCTGGTCTTCGCCCCCGTCATGGTGACGTGGGCGGGCCTGCTCTTCGCCGGGCGCGCGTACGGCGAGATGACCGAGGCGGGCGAGAACGGCGAGGGGCTGTCGTTCCTGCAGCTGTGGCTGGACGGCTTCGGCGGGCGCACCTTCTTCTCCCTGGACCGGGTCGCCGAGCTGGCGGTGGCGCTGATCACGGCGGCGATCGTCGTCAGCGTCGCCACCGACCGCCGGCACCGCGCCGACGACGAGGCGGCCGCGGCCGCCGACGCGGCGCACCGGCACCGCCTGCGCGCGCTGGCCTCGCGCGTCACGCTGGCGCTGGCCCCGCACCGCAGCAACGCCGCCGAGCAGCTGGGAGCGCACTTCGAGCGCGGTCTGACCGAGCTGGGGCGGCTGGTCGCCGAGACGATCCGCCTGCACGCCGACACCAGCACCCTCGTCGGTCACGTGCGCGCGGCCAGCTCCACCGCGATCGAGGCGGCCCGCGCCGCGAACGCGGGCGGCGAGCAGGTCGCCGGTGCGGCGCAGCGCCTGGAGGCCGCGGTCACCGAGGCGATGGGCAACCACCGCGAGCAGATCGCCGCCGACCGCGCCCAGCACACCGCGACGCTGCGCGAGTCCACCGACCGCCTGGAGCGCTCGCTGGGCCAGCTGGAGGAGGCCAGCGCCGAGGCGCTGCGCGAGAGCTTCGCCAGCCGCGACCGGGTCCTGGGGGCCGTGGAGGGCGTGACCACCTCGGTGACGCTGCTGTCCACCGAGACCCGCGCCGCGATGGCCGACCTGGCCTCCTCGGCGCGCGACATGAGCAAGCACAGCGCCGACTTCGGCGAGCAGGTCACCGGTCACCTCGAGGCGCTGAGCACCACGGCCCGCGAGTCGGTGGAGAGGATCTCCACCGCGACCGCGGAGGTCACCGGGGAGCTGACCCGCACGGCCGCCGCGCACGTGGAGCGGCTGCAGTCGACGGTGCTGGAGTCCATCGAGAAGGTCACCGCGGTGACCGGCGACGCGTTCAGCGAGCACGTCGCGGCGTCCGCCGAGCAGGCGGCCCGCACGATGGAGACGCTGCGCGCGGACGTGCAGCGCACCTCCGAGGCCGCCGAGCGCGCCCTGGGCGCGGCGGTGCGCGGGCTGGACGACGCCGCCGACGAGCAGCAGCGCCGGCTGCGCCACGACGAGCGGATGGCGGCGCTGCTGGAGGCGCAGAACGCCGTGCTGGAGACCTGGCGGGGCGTGGAGGCGCGCCTGGAGGCCGCCGCCCACGACATGCGGGGGGTGCCGAGCTGGCTGGAGGCGGTGCAGCACGAGCACGCCGACGCCACCGGCCGCGCCCTGGCGAGCCTGGGCGCGGCCCTGGAGGAGGCCGTGTCCGCGAACGTGCGCGAGACGCTGGCGATGGCGCAGGACGACCACGTGCGCCAGGTCAACCGCGCCTACCGCGACGCCAGCCGGATGATGCAGCAGGAGCTGACCGGCAGCATCGGTGCGCTGCTGGAGTCGGTGCCGCAGCAGGCGGCGTCGCAGGCCGCGTCGCAGGCGGCCCGCGAGGCCGCGCACGAGGCGGCGCACGAGGCCGCGGCGCAGGCGGTGCAGCGGATCGAGCGGCAGCGGGCCGCCGAGCGCGCCGCGGAGCAGCGCGCCGCCCGCCAGCGGGCGGCCGAGCAGCGGGTGGCGCAGCAGGCGCCGGCCGCGGCGGGCGCCCCGGCGGTGCCCGCGACGGCCCCGGTGTCGCGCCCGGTGTCCAGGCCGGTGTCGCAGCCGATGTCGCAGGTGGCGTCGCAGGTGGCGTCGAGGTCCGTCGCGCAGCCGGTGGCCAGGCCCGCGGAGCAGCCGGTGGTGTCCGCACCCGCGATGTCGCCGCAGCGGCGGGTGGCGAACCGCTACGCCGCCAACGGCTACCCCTCGGACGGCTACCCCTCGGAGCGGCACGCCGCCCCGGCGGCCCGCGCCGTGCGCGCGCCCGAGCGCGCCCCGGCCGAGGACGCCGAGCAGGAGGAGTTCGTGGCGGTGCCCGTCCGCACGCTGCCGTCCTCGGCGGCGCGGCGCTACCAGCAGGTGCCCTCGTGAGCCGCGCGCGCGGTTCGTCGCACACGTTCGCCGGCTGGGTGTTCGCGGACGCCCTGCTGGCCATGACGATCATCGGCCTGGCGGCCGGGGGTGCGGCGCAGGCCGGTCAGCCGGAACCGGCGCCGGTGGTGGTGACCGCCCCGGCCCCGACCCCCACCGAGACCGCGCCGCCCGCTCCCCCGGCACCCCCGGCCCCGCCGGCCGACGGCGTGGCGCAGGCTCCCGTCGTGCTGGAGCTGCCGCTGCGGGACGCCTCGGACGAGGCGATCCGGGCGGCGGTGGCCGGTGCGGCCGGTGAGCTGTCGGCGCAGGGGCGCCGGGCGGCGTTCGTGCTGACGTTCGGCACGGCGTCGACGCCGGGTGCGGGCACGGCGCTGGCGCGCCGGGTCAACGCCCAGCTGGACGCGGCGGCCGGTCAGGTGTTCGCCGGCTCGGCCAAGCGCGACTTCTGGCGCGCGGTGAACGCGCAGTCCCCCGAGGCGGGCGTGGTGCGCCTGGAGGTCTACCTCCTGCAGCAGTAGCCCTCCCTCCCCCTCCCTCCCCAGCCCGCGGTGATCAAGGAAGTTGCCACTTCCTTGATCACCGCGGGCTGCGGGGGTTGCCGGAGGGGTCAGCCGGCGAGGGCGCGCCAGCTGTCCGAGATCCAGGGCACGGCGATGGCCAGCGTCGGCACGCCCAGCACCCCGACGGCGGCCGCGTAGGCGCCGGCGGCCAGCCCGCGGTGCGGCGGGCGGCGGCCGGTCCCGGCCGGCGCCTGCGCCAGGCGGCGCACCCGGGTGAGGGCGTCGGCGCCCACCCGCAGCTCCCCCTGCCCGTCGGCGCCCGCGCCCTGGCCGGGGGCGGAGGCCAGCTGCACCAGGGCCTGCGCCAGCGGCAGCGGGCCGGTGCGGCGGCGTGCGGCGTCGTCGGCGAGCATCTCCACGAGCAGCCGCACGGTGTCCAGCGCGGCGCGGGAGGAGACGACGCGCGGGAACGCGGCGTGCAGCACGGTGAAGGCCTCGAGGACGAGGTCGTGGCGGGCGCGCAGGTGGGCCTGCTCGTGGGCGAGGACGGCACCGACCTCCTCGTGGCTCAGCTCGCGCAGGACGGCGTCGCTGATGACGACGCGGTTGCCGCCGACGCCGGGCACGCAGTAGGCGACGCGGGCGGGACCGGTGAGCACCCGCAGCACGCGTGCTCCGGCCTCCCCGAGCAGCGCGCGGTCGACGGCGGCGGAGGTGTCGCGGTGGTGCAGCAGGTCGACCATCTCGCGGTGGCGGCGCCGGCGGCGGCGGGTGCGCACGGCCACGAGGGCGGCCACGGCCCAGAAGCGGACGGTGACGACGGCGACGAAGCCGGTGCCCAGGCCGATGAGGGTGGTCTGGGCCAGGCCGTGGCGGGCGAGGAAGGGCAGGCCGGGCTGCTCGGTGAACAGCATCGTCAGGGAGGACAGGCCCGCCCCGAGGGTGGCCAGGACGGCGGCCAGGGCCACGGCCTGCCACAGCACGAGCGCGGCGCGCGGCACCTGCCAGGTCCAGCGGGCGCGGGCCAGCAGGGCGGGCACGGGGCCGGCGAGCAGCACGGCCAGGGCCGCGAACCAGAAGGCGGTCACCGCCGGCTCACCGCCCGCCGCCGGGCGCCGGCGCCGTGGGCCGCCTCACGGGGCGGGCGCGGTCTCTCCCCCGCTGGGCGCCTGCGGGCGGGACAGCGCGTCGAGGGCGTCGCGCAGGGCGGCCGCCTCGGCCGGGGACACGCCACCGACGAAGTGCACCAGGGCGGCCTGGCGCGTGTCCACGGCGTCGACGCCGCCGAGGGCGTCGAGCATGAGGCCGGCGACCATCTGCTCACGGCTGGCGGAGGGGCTGTAGCGGAAGGCGCGACCCTCGCGCGCCTGGCGCACGACGCCCTTCTTGGCGAGGCGGTCCAGCACGGTCATGACCGTGGTGTAGGCGATCTTGCGGTGGGCGGCGAGCTGCTCGTGGACCTCGCGCACGGTCAGGGGGGTGCCGGCCGCCCACAGCCGGTCCATCACGTCGCGTTCGAGCTCTCCCAGTGCCACGGGGGCATGGTACGCGAGCGGGTGTGACGAACGCGACCCGTCGTACTACCCCTCGTCGTAGAAATCCAGGGCCGATCGACCTACCCTGGACACATCTACGACAGCACGTAGTTGACGGTCCGCCGCGGTGGGCCGCCCCCTCCGAGACCGTCGAGGCACCCGCGTGGACACCGAGCTCCTGACCCGGCTGCAGTTCGCCGTCACGACGCTCTACCACTACCTGTTCGTCCCGGTGTCGATCAGCCTGTCGCTGTTCGCCGCCCTGCTGCAGAGCACCTCCGTGGTGCTCGCCCGGCGCGGCGCCGCGCGGCGCTCGGAGGTCTTCGACCGCCTGGCGCTGCTGACCGGCAAGCTGCTCATGGTCACCTTCGCCGTCGGCGTCGTCACCGGCCTGGTGCAGGAGTTCCAGTTCGGTCTGTCCTGGAGCGAATTCGCCCGCTTCTACGGCGACGTCTTCGGCCCCACCCTGGCCGTGGAGGGCATGCTCGCGTTCTTCCTGGAGGCCACGTTCCTGGGGCTGTGGTGGTTCGGGCGCGACCGCCTGCCCCGCGCGCTGCACCTGGCGACGATCTGGGTCGTCGCCGTCGGCACCACGATCTCCGCGTTCGTCATCCTCGCCGCCAACTCCTTCATGCAGAACCCCGTCGCCTACACGATCGACGAGGCCACCGGCCGCGCCCGCCTGGGCAGCTTCCGCGACCTGCTGCTGAACGAGGTGAACCTGGCGGCGTTCCCGCACACCCTCGCCGGCGCCGTGATGGCCGGCGGTGCGCTCGTGATGGCCGTGGGCGTGTGGCACCTGCTGCGCGGCGGCCACGAGGCCGGCTCGGAGGAGTTCGGCGCCTTCCGCACCCTGTCCCGCTTCGGCGCCTGGGCCACCCTGGCCGGCGGCGCGGCCACCGCGATCACCGGCGACCTGCTCGGCAAGGTCATCACCGTCGTGCAGCCGATGAAGATGGCCGCCGCGGAGGCCCTGTACGAGACGACGACCTCCGCCCCGTTCTCGATCTTCGCCTACGCCCCGCCCGGTTCGGACCGCCCCACGTTCAGCATCGAGGTCCCCGGCCTGCTCTCCTTCCTGGGCAAGGGGTCCTTCACCGCCGAGATCTCCGGCCTGAAGGACCTCCAGGAGGCGTACGCCGCCCAGTTCGGCCCCGGCGACTACACCCCCTGGGTGCCGGCGGCGTTCTGGAGCTTCCGCCTCATGATCGGCGTGGGGATGCTCGCCGCCGCGGTCGCCCTGGTGCACCTGTGGGTCACCCGCAAGAGCCGGCCGATCGCGGTGGACACCCGCCTGGCCTCCACCGTCCTGTGGTCGGTGCCGGTGCTGCCGCTGCTGCCGCTGGCCGCGAACTCCTTCGGCTGGATCTTCACCGAGACCGGCCGCCAGCCCTGGCTGGTGTTCGGCCTGTACCGCACCGCCGACGGCGTCTCCCCCGGCCTGACCGCCGGTGAGGTCGCGCTCAGCCTGGCCGCGTTCACCCTCGTCTACGGCGCGCTGGCCTGGGCGTGGACCGTCCTCGTCACCCGCCTGGTCCGCAAGGGCCTGCCGGACCTCCCGGCCGCCCACCGGCGGGGCGCCGACGAGAGCGACGACGCCGACGTGGCCCTGACCTACTGACCCACCCGCTGACCCACCCGCTTCCGACCTGGAGTTCTCGTGGACCTGCCCGTCGTCTGGTTCGGCATCGCGGTGCTGGCCTGGGTGCTGTTCTTCGTCCTGGAGGGGTTCGACTTCGGCGTCGGCTTCCTCGGCCCGCTGCTGGGCCGCACCGACGCCGAGCGCGGCGCCGCCGTGCGCACCGTCGGCCCCGTGTGGGACGGCAACGAGGTGTGGCTCGTCGCCGCGATCGGCGTGACGTTCGCCGCGTTCCCCGACTGGTACGCGGCCCTGCTGTCGGGGCTGTACCTGCCGATGGTGGCGATCCTGCTGCTGCTCGCCGTGCGCGGGGTGGCGATCGAGTTCCGCGGCAAGCACGACTCGGCGAGCTGGCACGCGCGCTGCGACGCCTTCCTGGCCG